>JAIUNA010000005.1 GCA_022565265.1 Roseinatronobacter sp.
AACTGCCTGACAATGGTGATCTGGCGCTGTCGCTGCGCGATGTGTTCGATGTGCCCGATCTGGCGACAACGAATGACGATATCGTCAATGGCGAGCGCACGCTCAAAGACGATGGTTCGCGCCCGCTGGCGCTGTTTTCGGCGCAGCGCGTGGATTACTCGCTGGCGCGGCTCGCCCATTATACGGCCACAGCGCCAGAGCATTTTCAAAACCATATCCTGTTCACCAATTATCAGTTCTATGTGGATGAGTTCGAGGCCTTTGCCCGCGCCCAGTTGCGCGACCCCGATAGCGGCTACACGGCCTTTGTTGCCCCCGGTGATGCGGTGATCACAGACCCGGAGGCCCCGATCCCGCCATTGGCCCGCCTGCCGCAGATGCCCACCTATCACCTCAAGCGCGCGCGGGGCGCGGGGATTACGCTGGTCAATATCGGGGTTGGCCCCTCGAACGCGAAAACTGCGACAGATCATATCGCGGTATTGCGGCCGCATGCGTGGCTGATGGTGGGCCATTGCGCGGGTTTGCGCAATTCGCAGGCGCTGGGGGATTTCGTTCTGGCGCATGCCTATTTGCGCGAGGATAATGTTCTGGATGCCGATTTGCCGGTCTGGGTGCCCATCCCGGCGCTGGCAGAGATACAGATCGCCCTGCAAGATGCGGTGGCGCAGGTCACGCAGCTGGAGGGCTATGCGCTTAAGCAGGTCATGCGCACAGGCACAGTGGCCACGATTGACAATCGCAACTGGGAATTGCGCGATCAATCCGGGCCAGTGCAGCGCCTGAGCCAATCGCGCGCGATTGCGCTGGATATGGAAAGTGCCACAATCGCGGCCAATGGGTTTCGCTTTCGCGTGCCCTATGGCACGTTGCTCTGTGTTTCGGACAAGCCCTTGCATGGCGAGTTGAAATTGCCGGGTATGGCGTCAAGCTTTTACAAGGCGCAAGTGGCGCGGCATTTGCAGATCGGGATTCGGGCCATGGAGCTGTTGCGCGATATGCCCATGGAGAAAATTCACAGTCGCAAACTGCGCTCTTTCAATGAAACTGCGTTTTTATAGGCGCGTTTTTTCCCGGTTTTTCCTGATTAACCCCGTTTTTATGGCCCTTGGGTGATTGCCAGCCCATTCAAACCCGGGCTAGATGCGCCTCGCAACTTATCGCAGGTGGCGCTAATGCGCCGGGCCTCGCAAGACTTAGGAGTATGATATGACCGCGAAACCGATGACCAAAACCCAACTGGTGGCCGCGATTGCCGAGAAAATGGATGCCGACAAAAAGACGGCTGGCGCTGCGCTGGATGCTGTTGCGGAACTGGTCATGCAGGAAGTTGCCGCTGGCGGTGCCATCACGCTGCCCGGCATTGGCAAGATCATGTGCCGCGCGCGGCCAGAGCGTCAGGTGCGCAACCCTGCCACGGGTGAGACTATGACCAAGCCCGCCGACAAGGCCGTGAAGGTGACAATCGCCAAAGCGCTGAAAGATGCCGTCAACGGCTGATTGCCCTATGGCTGCAAGATGACAGGGCCACCCCATACGGGTGGCCCTTTTTGCTGGGCCAATGTTGCTTTGCTGGGCCAGTGTTGCTTTGCTGGGCCAGTGTTGCGGCCCCTTCTGGACATCACCGCGAAATCACAGCAGACTCCCGCCTATGAAGAAAACCGTACTTCCCCCGGATGATTTGCGCAGGCTTGCAGGTTTGCGCCATGCGCTGCACGCGGCCCCAGAGCTTTCGGGGCAAGAACGTGCAACGGCTGAAACCCTTGCCACCTTTCTGGCCACGACACGGCCCGATCACATCCTGCGGGGGCTTGGCGGGCATGGGCTGGCGGTGGTTTATGCGGGCAAGGTGCCGGGGCCATCGGTGATGTTTCGGGCAGAGCTGGACGGTTTGCCGATTGCGGCGCGGGGCGGCTATGCCCATGCTTCGCGCATCCCCGGCATTGCGCATCTGTGCGGCCATGATGGGCATATGGCCATTCTTGCGGGGCTTGGCCTTTGGCTGGCGCGCAACCGGCCCGCGCGGGGCCGTGTGATCTTGCTGTTCCAACCCGCCGAAGAGACTGGCGAAGGAGCGCGCGCCGTACTGGCAGACCCGCAATTTGCCCAACTGTGCCCCGATTGGGCCTTTGCGCTGCACAATATGCCGGGCCTGCCTTTGGGCGCGCTGGCGGTGGGGCCGGGGCCTGCAAGCTGCGCCTCGGTAGGGCTGCGGCTGGCCTATCAGGGGCGCGAGGCGCATGCCTCGCTGCCCGAAACGGGGGTGTCGCCTGCCCCTGCGCTGGCGGCGCTGATGGCCGATCTGGCCCCTTACAGTGCCAGCCCTGCGATGGGGCCTGACTATCGGCTTGCCACATTGTGCCATATGCAGATGGGCGCGCCGGCTTTTGGTATCGCACCGGGGCAGGCCGAGGCATGGATCACCCTGCGCACGCTGTGTGATACGGCCTTGGCAGAGTTCGAGGCCGAGGTGGTAGCGCGCGCCCAATCCCGCGCGGCTGCACTGGGGCTGGATGTGAAAATAACGCGCCACGACCATTTCAATGCCACGCTGAATGACGCGCAGGCCGCCGCGCATGTGGCGCAGGCAGGTGCAGAGCTGGGCTTGCAAAAGGCGGAATTCGCCCTTCCCATGCGTGCGTCAGAGGATTTCGGGGCCTTTGGCGCCCGCACCCGCACGGGTTTGTGCTTTCTGGGCGCGGGCGTGGCGCAACCTGCCCTGCATACCCCGGATTATGATTTTCCCGATGCGCTGATTGCTCCCGGCGTGGCGCTTTTCGCCGCGATCTGGAGGCGCGTTCTGGACAATGCGCAGTAAGGGACGCGCGCCTGTGTTCTCTGCCTGATGAGAGGTTTCGCCATAAGGGGCCGCTCTGCGCCACCGTTCCCAACCTAATCGAAGCAGCCCTTGGGCAGCTTGCCTGAGGTGCAAAAAACCAGAGTGGTCGCATGTCTTTTTGCGCAAAACCGGTTCCCAGTTTTGCGCGACATGCGTTAGCGCGTGTTCAGATGGTCATGGATGATCTGCGCCAATGCCTCGGAAATTCCGTCCACCGCCTGCAAATCTGCCAACCCCGCGCGCGCTACCGCCTTGGCCGAGCCGAAATGCGCCAGCAGCGCGCGCTTGCGCCCCGGCCCCACGCCGGGGATATCATCCAAGGGCGAGGCGCTGACCGCTTTGGCGCGTTTCGCCCGATGCGTGCCAATGGCGAAGCGGTGCGCCTCATCCCGCAGGCGCTGGACAAAATACAACACCGGATCATTCTGGCGCAGGGCAAAGGGGCGGCTGCCGGGGCGGTGGAATTCTTCCTTGCCCGCGTCGCGATCAATGCCTTTGGCAACCCCCACGACCGGGATATCTTCTACCCCCAGATCGGCCATTATGCCCGCAACGGCAGAAACCTGCCCTGCACCGCCATCAATCAGCAACAGGTCGGGCCATGTCTCGCCCATGCGGTTTGGGTCTTCTTTCAGCAGGCGTTCAAAGCGGCGGGTCAAAACCTCTTTCATCATGCCAAAATCATCGCCCGGCGTGATCCCATCGCCGCGAATGTTGAATTTGCGGTATTGGCTTTTGATAAATCCTTCAGCCCCGGCCACGATCATTGCGCCCACGGCATCTGTGCCCTGAATATGGCTGTTGTCATACACTTCTATGCGCTCTGGTGGGCCATCCAACCCAAAGGCTTCGGCCAGCCCTTCCAGCATGCGCCCCTGTGCGGCGGAAGAGGCCATGCGCATGGCCAGCGCCTCGCGCGCATTGCGCAGGGCGTTTTCCACCAGTTCCGCCTTTTCGCCGCGCTGGGGCATGGCCAGTTCCACCTTGCGGCCCGCGCGCGTGGCCAGAAGCTGGCCCATCAGATCGGGGTTTTCAATCTCATGCGACAGCAGCACAAGGCGCGGGGGTTCCTTGCTGTCATAGAACTGGCCCAAGAAGGCTTCCAGTATCTCTGGTTCTTCCGCGCCCGCACCTGTGGCGGGGTAGAAATCGCGGTTGCCCCAGCTTTGATTGGCGCGGATGAAAAACACCTGCACACAGGCTTGCCCCTTTTCCAGATGCACGGCCACCACATCGGCCTCTGACACAGAGCGCGGGTTGATCCCTTGCGCCTGCTGCACATTGGTCAGCGCGCGGATACGGTCGCGCAGCGCTGCCGCGCGCTCGAATTCCATCGCGTCAGAGGCCGCCTGCATCTGTTCGGCCAGTTGCGCCAGAATTTTCGTGCTTTTGCCCGACAAAAACCCCGCGGCATCGGCCACCAGCGCGGCATAATCGGGTTCTGAGACATAGCCCACACAGGGCGCGCTACAGCGCTTGATCTGATACAGCAGGCACGGCCGCGTGCGCGAATTGAACACGGAATCGGTACAGTTGCGCAGCAAGAACACCCGCTGCAACTGGTTGAGCGTGCGGTTTACCGCACCTGCGCTGGCAAATGGGCCAAAATAGGCCCCCGGCGTTGCCCGCCGCCCCCGATGTTTGCGCAATTGCGGAAAGGCATGATCCTTGGGCAAGAGGATATAGGGAAAGCTTTTGTCATCGCGCAACAGCACATTGTAGCGCGGCTTTAGCTGTTTGATGAGGTTTTGCTCCAAGAGCAGCGCCTCGGTTTCGGTGCGCGTGGTCAGAAACATCATCGAGGCGGTTTCGGAAATCATCCGCGCAATCCGCGCCGAATGGCCAGAGGGGCGCGCATAATTCGACACGCGCGCGCGCAGATTGCGCGCCTTGCCGACATAGAGCACTTCGGATTTCTCGTTGAGCATCCGGTACACCCCCGGAGAGCCATCAAGCGCTTTGAGATAGGCCTGAATGCAGGCATGCCCGCGCAATGTGGGCGCGGGGGCGGGCGTGGAGTGTTCAGGGGGCAAACTGCGGTCTGACATGCTTTAGGGGGCTTTGCGTGATTCTTGGTTGGTCTGCAATGTTTTCTGCTCTGCGGCAACCAGAATCCTGTCCACTACTCTTGTGGATAACCTTGTGGAGAGAGTGCGGATTGCGTGCGTTTTTCCTTGATTCAGAGGCTCTTTGTTGAACTGCCTAAAAATTAGGCAACAAATTAACTTACTGATTTCAAACAAAATTATTTCAGGCTCCCTGCAAGGCGCTGAAATTCTTAATGTTTTCATCTCAGTTCTGTGACAGCTTTGTGACCGGTGCACAACTTTGGCCGCATGTGCCTATTGCGCGCCCGAAGGGGCAGGGGGGTGGCCGGTAATGTCGGGGGTTTGCCAGATCAGATGTTGGCCGCCATCTATGCACAAAAGCTGGCCCGTGACGGCAGGCGCATCCAGAAAAAAGCCCAAGGCGGCTGTGATATCCGACAGGTTGGCCCCCCGGCCCAGAACCGTACTTGCGCGGCTGTTGTCATATTCCGCGCGGGGTTGATCTGCCGCTTGCAGGGTCGGGCCGGGGCCAATGGCATTGACACGCACGCGCGGCCCCAATTCCTGCGCGGCCATGCGGGTAAACGCCCAAAGCCCCATCTTGGCGATGGAATAGGTCATATGCTCTGGCGTCAGCTTGCGCACTTTCTGGTCAATCATGTTCACCACCAGCCCTTGGGCCAAGGGTTCGCCCGCCGCATCGGGCAGCGGCGCAGGGCATTGCGCGGCGAATGCTTGGGTCAGCACGAATGGCGCGCGCAGGTTGGACATCATATGCCTGTCCCAGCTTTCGCGCGTGGCGCTGGCGATGCTGTCAGGCTCGAAGATAGAGGCATTGTTCACCAGCACTGTCAGCGGCCCGCCAAGGGCTGTTGCCGCTTGCGGCACAAGGGGGCCAAGCGCGTGTTCCTCCAGCAGGTTGGCGCGCAGGCAGATGGCCTGCCTGCCCATGCCCTCTATTTCATGCGCCAGCTCTTCGGCGGCTTGGGCAGAGCTTGCATAATGTATGGCCAGATCATGCCCGCGCCCGGCCAGATACAGCGCCATAGCGCGGCCCAGACGTTGCGCCGCCCCCGTTACCAATGCCCGTGCCACTGCCCTTAGCCTCCGTTATGAAACAGAAGCCAGAGATAGCCCCCATAGGCAAAAAGCAAGCCAAGGCCCAAGGCACGCCCAATCGGGCGGCCTGTCCAGATGAAGGGCGCAAGTAAAAGTGCAGCGCCCAGCATTACCCACAGATCCAGCCGCAGCATTTGCACGGGCACATCCATTTGTCCCACAACCCCGGCGACACCCAGAATGAACAGCAGGTTGAAGATATTTGACCCCAAAATATTGCCCAAGGCCACCCCGCCCTCGCGCCGGATTGCGGCCATCAGTGTTGTGGCCAGTTCGGGCAGCGAGGTTCCAATGGCCACAATCGTAAGCCCGATAACCACATCAGACACGCCCAGCGTTGCGGCAATATCCACTGCACCCGCAACAAGAAGTTGTGCGCCCAGCGGCAGGCCAATCAGACCCAGCGCCAGAAAGCCTGCAATCTTTGGGCCGCGCAAATTGGGGTCTGCGCCTTCCAGATCGTCCATATCCATCTCGACCCGCGCGCGCCGCCCGCGTTGGATGCTATCGCCCATGAACAACGCAAAGGCCACCAGCAGACCCAGCGCTTGCCACAGGCCAATCGCCCCCGTGAAGGCCAGAGCGGTAAACAGCACAGTTGCCGCAACCATGATCAGGAAATCGCGCGTGCTTTCGCGCTCCAGCAGCACCGGGGCGATCAGGGCGGGCGCGCCCATCACCAGCAGGATATTGGCAATGTTGGAGCCGACAACATTGCCCAGCGCCAAGCCCCCCGCGCCTGCGATGACCGCCTGAACCGAGACCAGCAATTCGGGCGCGGATGTGCCAAAGGCCACAACTGTCATACCCACCATCATGGCGGGAATGCCAAGCCGCAGCGCCAGATTGACAGCGCCGCGCACCAGAAAATCCCCTGCGATCAGCAAGATCACAAGCCCACCTGCCACTTGCAGGAGATCGATTAGCATTTGTTACTTATCCTTGCAGATGCAGGCATCATTGCGCAGCAGGAATTTGCCACAGCGCGCGCATTTGCGCGGCCGGGGCAGTTTGGTTGCGCGCAACCTGTCCAGCGGGGTTTTATGACTTGGGTTCAGAAATTTCTGGATCGCGCCCATCACGATCATGAAAACCAGAAATCCGGCAACGATCTTGATCAGCATGGGTTACAGCCCGTAGCGCGCGAAAAGGGCGCGCTCCTGTGTTTCGGTGACCAGCCCATCCATCAGCGACAGCCCGAACCGGGCCAGAAACGGGCGGCGCATGCCATAGCCGCGCAAGCGCAGCTTGTCGCCGTAGCGGGCCTTGAGCGTGGGAACCAGATGGCCCAACCCATCGGCCAGCCCCAATTCCACCGCGCGGCTACCCACCCAGAATTCGCCTGTGAACAGGCTGTCATCCTGCGCCAGCTTCGTGCCGCGCCGTGCCTGCACCTGCGCAATGAAATTCTGATGCACCTGATCTTGCAAGTTGCGCAGCCGCGCCACATCGTCGGGGTTTTCGGGGCGGAACGGGTCTAGCTGGGATTTTGAGGTGCCAGAGGTATAGACCCGCCGCTCTATCCCGTAGCGCCCAATCAGATCATGCAACCCAAACCCGGCAGAGATCACGCCGATAGAGCCAACAATCGAATTTCCATCTACAAAAATCTCATCCGCCGCTGTGGCCAGCCAATACCCGCCAGAGGCTGCGACATCCTCCACAAAGGCAAGAACCGGCAGTTTGGTTTCCTCTGCCAAGCGACGAATGCGCGCGGCAATCAGCGCGCTTTGCACGGGGCTGCCACCGGGCGAATTGATCACCAGTGCCACCGCCGTGGGCTTGCCGCGCTTGAATGCGGCCTCGATCAGGGGGGCAAGGCCCGCATCATTCAGCCGCCCCGGATTGGCGCCAGACGCGATCATGCCTTGCAGCCGCAAAACGGCAACCAATGGCGGGCGGGAGAAGAAGGGAAATGTTTTGATCATGGCGCAGGATGTAAGGCAGGGCAGGGCGCGCAACAAGAGGGGGCGCAAAAGAATGCACGCTTGCATGGCCCTGCCTGCACAGCCAGAATGCAGGCATGCTGGATCGTCTGGAAATGTTCATTGCCCTTGCCACCGAGCGCCATTTTGGCCGCGCGGCCGAAAGCTGCGGCGTGTCGCAGCCCTCGCTATCGGCGGCCATCAAGCAGCTGGAGGGGGAATTGGGGGTGCAACTGGTCTGGCGCGGCAGCCGGTTTGAAGGGCTGACGCCAGAGGGCGCGCGGGTGTTGGATTGGGCACGGCGCATTGTGGGTGATACCCGCACGTTGCGCGAGGAAATGCGCGCGGCCCGGCACGGGCTTTCGGGCAATCTGCGGCTGGGGGTTGTGCCCACTGCCCTGCCGATGATCGCGCAACTGACCGGCCCTTATCTGCGCAATCACCCCAATGTGCGGTTGGAAATTCTGGCGCGTTCCTCGATCGAAATCTTGCATCAGATTGATAATTTGCAACTGGATGCAGGCGTGTCCTATCTGGATAACGAACCTTTGGGCCGCGTGGTAACAGAGCCGCTGTATACGGAACGCTATCTGCTGTTGATGCGCGCTGATCATGCGCTGGCTGGGCGCGCGGGTTTGGATTGGGCCGATCTGGCGGGCTTGCCGCTGTGCCTGCTGACGCCCGATATGCAAAACCGTCGTATCATCATGGCCGAACTGGCCCGCGCCGAAGTATCCGTTACACCGCAACTGCAATCCAATTCGGTGTTGAGCCTGATTGCCCATGTGCGCGCCGGGCCATGGGTAAGCGTGGTTAACGCCCATACGGCAGAGCTGTTCGCCGCCACCCCTGATCTTGCCGCCATACCCCTGCGCGGCGAGGGGGGCGCGAAACAAGTGGGCCTGATCGCGCCTTGGCGCGAGCCGCATACCCCGGTTCTGGCCGCCCTGCTGTCAGAGGCGCGGCGCTTCGGGCGGGGGTGAGGGGCTACATGTTTTCGAATCTGCCGAATATCTGGCACATATGCCCTGTGAGCGCGGGAAAAGGGCTTGTACTCTGAACCGCCTTCTATAGCGTTGCACTATTAAGACGATACCAAACCCATTTTCAAAAAGTGCATTCTATGGATGATCCCCCATTTCGCCATCGCGGGGTGCAAATTCTGGTCGATACGACCGCGACTGCCGAGTTTGATATGCAAATTTACGATATCAAGCCGGAAACCGTAAAGGATATCGCGCTGTCCCTGCGGGCTTTGCCACAAAGTACCAAGGATCGGTCGGTTGGGAATTTCCTGATCCGCGAGATTTCGGGGTTTGATGTGGCGTTTATCGTAGGGCGTGCGGGGCGGGATGTGATCATAACAATCGGGCGCATTCGCCCACCGGATACACAAGAGCCGACAGAACTGCTTTTGAAATATCTTAACATTGGTGCTATATTCAGAGGGGCCACGGGTTTGTGACCCGGATGGGGGTGTGATGACGCTGGACGAGTATAAAAACCTGTCAGAGCCAGAGCGCATGCGCGCGGCCGCATCGGCGCTTTCGGCAGTGGCCGCAACACAGATGGGTTTTGACGGGCCGCAAGAGCCTATGGCTTATATTGTCGAGTGTCCCAATAGCGGGGCGCGCGGAGACTCTGGCGCGAATTGGATTATCAAAACCCCTGACGGGACAACACTGATTATGAAAATGCTGGCACAGGACAGCGCCAGCCACCCGAAAAAGCAAATCTCGGAAGCATAGGCGCGCAACTCACACCCCGCGCCCGCCTGTTGCCTCTGTCACCCCCTCTGCTGCGCGTTTGACCAAGGCGCCCATGTCTTGGGCGCGGGGCAGAGACAGGCGGAAGACAGGGCCGGAGATGGACAGGCCCGCCACTGCGCGGCCCTGCGCGTCAAAGATGGGGGCGGCGATGCAGCGCATGCCTTCGGTGCGTTCTTCATTATCTATCGCAAAGCCGCGTATGCGGGTGGTGGCCAGATCGGCCGTCAGCGCCGCGCCATCGGTCAGCGAGGCGGGTGTAAAGCCCTGCAGACCGCGTGCGATGATCTCTGCCAGCCGTTCGGGTGGGGCATAGGCGAGAAGCGCCTTGCCAATGCCCGATACATGCATGGGGCTGCGTGTGCCGGGCGGGAAAAAGGCGCGAATGGCCTCATGCGTTTCCACTTGTGTCAGAAACAGCACCTCGTCGCGTTCTTCTATCCCCAGATTGGCGGTTTCGCCAGTTTCGCGCATCAGGGTTTGCATGGCTCCGCGCGCACGATCTGCCAGTTTGGTGCGCCGCAAAAATGCTGATCCTGTGCGAAACGCCCCTGCGCCGATATGCCAGCGCTGCGCCTCTGGTTCCAGTTCGACAAAGCCATGACTTTGGAACGTGGTCAGCACGCGGTAAACTGTGGCGGCGGATTGTTCGGCGCTTTGGGCCAGTTCTGTCAGTGTCAGCCCATTGCCCTGCGCCAGCACATCCAGAATCAGCAAGGCACGATCCAGCGATTGCACTGTGTTCTGTTCGGTCTTGTCATGAAAGGCGCGCGGGCGGCCACGGGGGCGGGTTTCGGACATGATTGCTCCTTTTTGCAGCGCAGCGAAAAAACATTTCACCTGTTGAAAAACAAAAAACCCTGTATTCCCAAGCTGTAGCAGGTATTTTTCGCATAGCAAAAAACAATTTCAAAAAAATTGCAAAACATGGTGGGGGGTGTCATTAAGATACCAGTAGCTTGAGGAGAGCGCCCGATGTCCCTGCAAAACCCGGTTTTCATTCCCGGCCCGACGAATATCCCAGAGGAAATTCGCAAGGCCTGTGACATGCCCACGATTGACCACCGTTCGCCCACATTTGCCAGAATGTTCAAACCCGCTGTGGCCGGTGTGCGCCGTGTGCTGAACATGGGCGCGGGTGAAGTGATCATCCTGCCTTCGACCGGGACAGGGGGCTGGGAAGCGGCAATCACCAACACGCTGTCACAGGGCGATACTGTGCTTGCGGCGCGGTTTGGCATGTTCAGCCATCGCTGGATTGATCTGTGCCAACGCCACGGGCTGGCGGTGCAGGTGATCGAAACACCTTGGGGCCAAGGCGCGCCCTTGGGCGCGATAGAGGCCGCGTTGCGCGCGGATACGGGCCATAAGATCAAGGCCGTTCTGGCCACGCATAATGAAACGGCGACAGGTGTGCGTTCGGATATCGCGGGTATTCGGCGCGCGCTGGATGCGGCGGGCCACCCGGCCATGCTGTTTGTGGATGGGGTATCGTCCATCGGTTCCATGCCGTTTGATATGGCGGGTTGGGGTGTGGATATCGCGGTTGCGGGGTCGCAAAAGGGGTTCATGCTGCCGGCTGGGCTGGCCATTCTGGGGGTATCGCCCAAGGCGCTGGGCGCAATGGAAACGGCCGGTCTGCCGCGCACGTTTTTTGATTTCCGCGATATGCTGAAATCCTACGCGGCGGGCGGCTATCCCTATACGCCTGCTGTGGGGCTGATTGCCGGTTTGGCAAAATCCATAGAGATTCTGGAAGATGAAGGGCTTGAGGCTGTCTATGCCCGCCATCACCGTCTGGCCGAGGCCACACGCCGCGCGATTGCCGCATGGGGCATGCGCCCCTGCGCGGCCAGCCCTGATCTGTATTCGGATACAGTGACAGCCGTGCTTGTGCCAGACGGGTGCAACGGGACAGAGCTGGTGCAGCTTGCGGCCACGAAATATGGTGTGGCATTTGGTGTGGGCCTGGGCGAAGTGGCGGGAAAAGTGTTCCGCATTGGCCATCTGGGCATGTTGACAGATGTCATGCTTCTGTCGGGCCTTGCCACGGCCGAGATGTGCATGGCCGATCTGGGCTGGACTGTGAAACTGGGATCAGGAGTGGCAGCGGCGCAGGAATATTTGCGCAATTCCACCACTGTCGCGCTGGCCGCTGCGGCTTGATGGGGGCTTTGCCCCCGTCGCCCAAGGGCGACTCCCCCAGGATATTTTTGCCAAGATGAAAGGCGGATGGGTAATGAAAGACCTTCATGATATGACGATCCCGACCTATGACGATGTGCTTGCCGCCCATGCGCGGATCGCTCCTTATATTCACCGCACGCCGATTCTGACCTCCAGCTATCTGAATGCGCTGACGGGGGCGGAGTTGTTCTTCAAATGCGAGAATTTCCAGAAAGCGGGCGCGTTCAAGGTGCGCGGCGCCTCCAATGCCGTGTTTGGCCTGTCTGATGAGATGGCCGCGCGCGGTGTTGCCACCCATTCGAGCGGCAATCATGCGCTGTCTTTGAGTTATGCAGCCGGGCGGCGCGGGATACCGTGCCATGTGGTGATGCCGCGCACTGCGCCAGAGGCCAAGAAAGCCGCCGTGCGCGGCTATGGCGGGATCATTACCGAATGCGAGCCATCCACCACATCGCGCGAGGCGGTGTTTGCCGAAGTGCAGGCCGCGACCGGGGCGGAATTTGTCCACCCCTATAACGACCCGCGCGTGATTGCCGGACAGGCGACATGCTCCAAGGAGTTGCTGGAGCAGGTGGAGGGCCTTGATGCCGTGATCGCGCCCATTGGCGGGGGTGGCATGGTAGCTGGTACATGCCTGACGCTGTCCAATATCGCGCCGCATATCGAGATTTTCGCAGCCGAGCCAGAACAGGCCGATGATGCCTATCGCAGCTTCAAGGCGGGCCATATCATTGCCGATGATGCGCCTGTCACGATTGCAGATGGTTTGAAAGTGCCGTTGAAAGAGCTGACATGGCATTTTGTCTCTAACCATGTGACTGATATTCTGACGGCCTCGGAAGAGGAGATCATCGCCGCCATGAAGCTGACATGGCAGCGTATGAAAATTGTGATCGAGGCAAGCTGCGCTGTGCCGCTAGCCACAATCCTGAAAAACCCAGACATATTTGCCGGCAAGCGTGTTGGCGTGATTATCACCGGTGGCAATGGCGATATGGACACGCTGCCTTGGATCAAACAGTAACCGGAGGGTGAAGACATGAATGCACCGACCAGATTTGAGGGCCTTGAGGTTGGCTATGATGTGCCAGCGCTGCCGGGCATGAGCGAGGCCGATATCCAGACGCCGTGTCTGGTGCTTGATCTTGACGCTTTGGAGCGCAACATCAAGAAGATGGGCGATTACGCCCGCGCACATGGCATGCGCCACCGGGTGCATGGCAAGATGCATAAATCCGTGGATGTGGCCAAGCTGCAAGAAAGCCTTGGCGGCGCCTGTGGCGTATGCTGCCAGAAAGTAAGCGAGGCCGAGGTTTTCGCGCGCGGGGGGATCAAGGATGTGCTGGTTTCCAACCAAGTGCGCGACCCTGCCAAGATTGACCGTTTGGCGCGCATTCCCAAACTGGGCGCGCGGGCGATTTGCTGTGTGGATGATGTGACCAATGTGGCCGATCTGTCGGCGGCGGCGGTGAAGCATGGCACGCAGATTGAGTGCCTGGTAGAGATTGATTGCGGCGCGGGCCGGTGCGGCGTGACCACCACCCCTGCCGTGGTCGAGATTGCCAAGGCGATTGATGCCGCACCCGGCCTGAAATTTGCGGGCCTGCAAGCCTATCAGGGCGCAATGCAGCACATGGACAGCTATGAAGACCGCAAGGCCAAGATTGCCCTTGCCGTGGCCATGGTGAAAGATGCGGTAGATACAATGGCCGCCGAGGGGCTGGCATGTGACATCGTTGGTGGCGGCGGCACGGGCAGCTATTATTTTGAAAGCACATCAGGCGTGTATAACGAGCTGCAATGCGGCTCTTATGCCTTTATGGATGCCGATTACGGGCGCATTCTGGACAAGGATGGCAAGCGTATTGATCAGGGCGAATGGGAAAACGCGCTGTTTATCCTGACATCGGTGATGAGCCGCGCCAAACCCGGCAAGGCGATTGTCGATGCTGGTCTGAAGGCGCAATCGGTGGATAGCGGCCTGCCAGTGATCTATGGGCGCGATGATGTGAAATATGTCAAATGCTCGGACGAACACGGGGTGGTTGAAGATCTGGGCAATGTGCTGAAGGTGAATGACAAGCTGCGCCTTGTGCCGGGCCATTGCGACCCGACCTGCAATGTCCATGATTGGTATGTGGGCGTGCGCGGCGGCAAGGTGGAAGTGCTTTGGCCCGTTTCCGCGCGCGGCAAGGCTTTCTGAGCGCGCCTTGCACCCCTATCATGGCGGCTTTGGGCCTTGTGCCTGAAGCCGCCCTCTTTTCAAGATATAAGGAATACCCCCATGTGGATCGTGCCCGAATCCGCCATCTCTGGCCTTGTGGATGCCCAATCGGCCTTTCAGGCCATTGAAGAGTGTTTTGCCTCTATGGCGCGGCGGGATGCCTATAATTTTCCCGTGGTGCGCGAGGCGCTGGGCGAGGGGCGGCAATATGGGTTCAAATCCGGGCTGGACAGGGCCGGGGCTGTGCTGGGGGTGAAAGCGGGCGGCTATTTCCCCGGCAATGCTGCGCGCGGCATTCCAAACCACCAGAGCACCGTTTATCTGTTTGATCCCGACAGCGGCAAACCCGTGGCGATGGTCGGGGGCAATCTGCTGACAGCGCTGCGCACGGCGGCGGCCTCTGCCATATCCATCAAGCATCTGGCGCGGGCGGATGCGAAAGTGTTGGGCATGGTGGGCGCGGGCCATCAAAGCGCGTTTCAGTTGCGCGCGGCTGCGCGTCAGCGCCAGTTTGAAAAGGTTGTGAGCTGGAACCTGCACCCAGAGATGCTGCCGCGTCTGGCGGAAACAGCGGCAGAGCTGGGCTTGCCGTTTGAAGCGGTTGACTTGCCCCAACTGGGGGCCGAGGCAGATGTGATTATCACCATCACCTCTAGTTTTGATGCGATTTTGCAAGATGGCCATATCCGCCCCGGCACGCATCTGGCCTGCATGGGTACAGATACCAAGGGCAAGCAGGAAGTGGCCCCCGAAATTCTGGCCCGCGCCACTGTCTTTACCGATGAGGTGGCGCAATCCATCAGCATTGGCGAGGCGCAACATGCGATTGCCGCCGGGCTGGTGCGCGAGGGCGCGATTGTGGAACTGGGCGCAGTGATCGTGGGCAGCCATCCGGGCCGCGTATCGGCAGAGGAAATAACGCTGTTTGATGGCACAGGCGTTGGCCTGCAAGATTTGGCCGTGGCCGCACGCGCGGTGGAATTGGCGCGTGCGCAGGGCGTGGCGCAACAAATCGCGTTTTGAGAACGGCGCGGCGGGTGGGGAGGCCCGCCGCGCCCAGGGGGTGGCGCGCAGCATGCGCGCGCTGCCCCCGTTGGTACATCAGGCGTTCACATCCACCACAACGCGGCCCTTTACCTGCCCTTGCAAAATCTCTGCCCCAAGGCGGGGAAGATCGGCCAATGTGGCGGGGGTGATCATGGCTTCCAGCTTGTCCATGGGCAGGTCTTTTGCGATCCGCGCCCAAGCGCGCATGCGGTTGTCATAGGGTTGCAGCACAGAATCGATGCCCAGCAGATTGACCCCGCGCAGCAGAAAAGGGATAACGGTTGCGGGCAGATTGGCCCCACCTGCAAGCCCGACAGCCGCGACAGAGCGGCGATATTGCATCTGCCCCAGCACCCGCGCCAGCATCGCGCCGCCCACGGAATCGATGCACCCTGCCCAGATTTCCGATTCCAAGGGCCGCTTTACAGTTTCATTGATCTGTTCGCGCGGCACGATCTGGCTTGCCCCCAGATCGCGCAGATAGGCTTCCGCCTCTGGCCGCCCGGTGACAGCCGCCACTTCATGCCCCAGTGCCGCCAGCAGCGCCACCGCGACAGAGCCAACACCCCCTGCCGCACCTGTAACCAAGACAGGCCCATCACCCGGCTTTAGCCCGTGATCTTCCAGCGCCATCACCGCCAGCATGGCGGTGAAACCGGCTGTGCCCACAGCCATCGCCTGCCGTGTGGTCATGCCCTTGGCCAGTGGCACAAGCCAATCCGCCTTCACCCGCGCGCGCTGGGCATAGCCGCCCCAATGCGCCTCTCCCACGCGCCAGCCTGTTAGCACCACCTTGTCACCCGGCGCATAGCGCGGATCGTCCGAGGCCGTGACAGTGCCCGCGAAATCTATGCCCGGCACATGGGGATAATTGCGCACCAGCCCGCCACCGGGGCCAAGGCACAGGCCATCCTTGTAATTGACGGTCGAATATTCGACAGCGACTGTCACATCACCCGCAGGCAATTGGCTTTCGTCAATCTGCTGGACAGTGGCATGGGTTTTGCCATCGGCATCTTTCTCCACGATCAGAGCGTTGAACGGCATGGGTTCCTCCGGGGTTCAGGGCAAGGCAGCCCGCAATGCGCTATGCAGCGCTGCGGGGCTGTGATATGTCAGACATATCAGACAAAGAAGAGCGCTGCAAAATATAAATGTCAGACATTTATCACAGGCCCCGGATGCATCAGGCCAAGCCATGAAGACGGAACTGGACAGCACCCGCGAATATTCGCAGCAGATTGCGCAGGCCATCCGCGACGAGATCGTAGCCGGTGCGCTGCCGGTGAATGGGCGGCTGCCCTCTGAGGGGGAGTTGGCGGCGCGGTTCAATGTCTCGCGGCCCACTGTGCGAGAGGCGCTAAAAAGGTTGGCCGCGCAAAACCTGATTCGCACGCAGCGCGGCGCAACCGGGGGGGCCTTTGTAAACCAACTGAGTTTCGCACAGGCGCAAGAGCATCTGGTCACAACCGCCACTTTGTTGCTGTCCATGAATGCGATAGATTTTGAAACCGTTTGCGAGGCGCGTTTTGCCTTGGAGCGTGCCTGCCTGCCTTTGGCCTGCATGCGGCGCGGGCCTGACCATCTGGCCAGCCTGCGCGCAGAAATACTGCGCCAAAATGCGGATGGGCTGAGTGACGAGGGGTTTTGCGCCTCTGATGTCGCCTTTCATCGCGCCTTGGTGGATGCTGCGGGAAACCCTGTGCTGTCTTGGCACATGGCCGGCGCGGTAGAGGCCATGCAACCCTTGATGAACATGATTACCTTTACCGCCAGATCGCGCGCGCGGATTGTGGGCCTTCATTCTCGGCTTGCCGATGCGCTGGAACAGGGCGCTGTGGTAGAAGCAAGTTGCGCGCTCGAAGCTTTGGCAGCCTATACGCTGGAACTGGGCGGCGAAATCCGCGCGCGCCGCGCGGGCGTGCTGGGCTAGGGTTTGCATTTGGAGATATGTCATCCCCCCAAGACCGCTGCCAAAAGCGGGTTGGGAAAGCGGCGTTGCAGCGTGACAGCAAGGAAATTTTCGCGCAATCCATCCAGCCGCGCGGCCTCTACCAACTGACCCGATTGCAATTCATCCTGCACCACGATGGGCGGAATGACGGCAAGCCCCGCATCGGCCCGCGCCAGCAGCCGGATCATGGCCATGTCATCCACCTCTGCCGCAATGATGGGGCTGATGCCAAGCTGGCCTGTCAGCGCATCAAACCCCGCCCGCAACGTGGTTTCGCGTGTGGGCAGGATCAGGGGATGGGCCATAAGATGGGCGCTCAGGCTTTGGGCTTGCACAGCAATGCGCGCGGGTGTGCCGATCAGGCTGATGGGTTGTTCATCCAGCCGCTGCACCAGCCAATGGCTGGCGGCATCGCGTGCCGGGGCGAGGTTGGTCAGCACCACATCCAGCGCCAGTGCTTCCAGCCCGCGCAACAACTCTTCTTGTGTGCCAGAGCGCAGCACCACTTCAATATCTGCCCGCCCGATCAGCGGATGCAGGAATTGCATCTGAAAATTGCGCGACAATGTGGCCAACGCGCCCACGCGCAAAGCGCGCCGCGCACGCCCGGTTTCGCGCAAGGTGGCGGTCAGGTCATCGGCGGTGCGAAAGATCGCTTCGGCATGATCCAGCGCGATGCGGCCTGCCTCTGTCAGCACCAGCCCACGGCCCCGGCGTTCAAACAGGTCTTGGCCAAGGGCAGCTTCCAGATTGCGCAACTGGCTGGACAGCGCCGATTGCGACAGGTTCAACCCCCGCGCCGCGCCTGTCAGCGTGCCATCACGCGCCACGGCGCGAAACAGGCGCAGATGGTGCAGGTTCAGATTGGCCATGATCTCTCCAGTCGGGCGCAGGGATAATGTTCTATATAATAGAACATTATCCCATAAAACTTGTAATTTTATCTAAGTAAAATTTCTGATTTCAGGGCCGCGCAAACAGATGGCGGAGTTTTCCATGGATATGACCCTAGATTTTCTGGCGGTGTTTCTGGCGCAGCTTCAGAAACCTACTTTGGCCTTTTTGCTGGCGGGCATGGTGCTTGCCGCCTTGGGGAGTCGATTGGACATTCCGGATGCGGTGTATCAGTTCATCGTGACGGTGCTCTTGCTGAAAATAGGCATCGGTGCAGGGATTGCCCTGCGCGATGCAGAGCCGGGGGATATTCTTTTGCCTGCTCTGGCCGCAATCGGGCTTGGGGTTGGGATTGTGTTTCTGGGCCGGATCACGCTGGGGCTTTTGCCCAATCTGCGCTTTGGCGATAGCGTGGCCACGGCGGGGCTGTTTGGGGCGGTTTCGGCCTCTACCCTTGCGGCGGGAATGGTGATGCTGGAAGAAGATGGGCTAAGCTATGAGGCATGGGTTCCCGCGCTGTATCCGTTCATGGATATTGCCGCGCTTCTGACAGCCATTGTGCTGGCCGAACGGGCGCGCACCAAGGGCAAAGGCGCACTGAGTTTGCGCGCGATCATCACTGAAAGCCTGCGCGGCGCGGCCCTGTCTGCGCTGCTGCTGGGGGTTGCGCTGGGCCTGCTTGCGCGGCCTGATCCTGTCTATGCCAGCTTTTACGAGCCACTGTTTCGGGGCTTCCTGTCCATCCTGATGCTGTTGATGGGGATGGAGGCTTATGCGCGGCTGGCAGAACTGCGCCGCGTGGCCCATGTCTATGCGGTATACGGGCTTGTCGCGCCGCTGGTGCATGGGGCTTTGGGCTTTGCGGTGGGCGGGGCCTTGCATCTGGCCACGGGCTTTTCGCCCGGTGGGGTGGTTATTCTGGCGGTGATGGCTGCGTCCAGTTCCGATGTCTCTGGCCCGCCCACTTTGCGCGTTGCAATCCCTTCGGCCAATCCTGCAATCTATATCGGCACATCCACCAGCCTTGGAACACCAGTTGCGCTATTGTCCATCCCGCTTTGGATGGCGCTGGCGGAAGTCGCCTTCTCGCAGTGACAGGAGTGATCTGACATGACCCATCCCGCAATCAAGCTGACAATCATTGCCGAGCGCCTGTTAAAGCCGCGTGTCGAGGCACTGTTATCGCAAGCCGGGCTAAACGGCTGGTCTATTTTTCCCGGCGGGGGGCGCGGCACGCATGGGGTGCACCGGGCACAGGCCGCGCAGTTGGTGCGTGAATTTGCCATCCTCAAATTCGAGGTCGTTTTACGTGATCGCGCCACAGCCGAAGCTTTGGCCGAAACCCTGACCTCAGATATCATGGCCCAGCAACCCGGCCTTGTCTGGCTGGAACCCGTGGAAATCTGGCGCATCCGCAAATTCTGATTGCCCGCTTTGGCCCGGCGCGACAGCCTGCCCCCCAAAACCCATGCCACGGCCCTTGAAATCTAAGGGCCTTGGCAGCACCTTTCTTCCCCAAGCCACCCCCAATAAGGAGCGCTGATGTCGCCGCGTTTTGACAAATCCCGCCTGCCCAGCCGCCATGTCACCGAAGGCCCCGCCCGCGCCCCGCAGCGCAGTTATTTCTATGCGATGGGGCTAACCGAAGAAGAGATCAACCAGCCATGGATCGGCGTTGCCACCTGCTGGAACGAGGCCGCACCCTGCAATATCACGCTCAACCGGCAAGCGCAGGCAGTCAAGGCCGGGGTCAAGCAGGCAGGCGGCACAGCGCGCGAATTCACCACCATCACCGTGACAGATGGCATTGCAATGGGCCATGAAGGGATGCGCTCCTCTCTCGCCTCGCGCGATGCGATTGCCGATACGGTGGAACTGACAATGCGCGGGCATTGCTATGATGCGCTGGTAGGGCTTGCAGGCTGCGACAAAAGCTTGCCGGGCATGATGATGGCCATGGTGCGGCTGAATGTGCCTTCGGTGTTCATTTATGGCGGCTCTATCCTGCCGGGGCGGCTGAATGGGCAGGATGTCACTGTGCAGGATGTGTTCGAGGCCGTGGGCAAGCATCAGGCGGGTACGCTAAGCGATGCCGAACTGGCGATCATAGAACGCGTGGCCTGCCCCGGCGCAGGCGCTTGCGGCGCGCAATATACCGCCAATACCATGGCCTGCGTGTCAGAGGCGATGGGGCTTGCGTTGCTCAATTCCTCCGGCGCGCCCGCCCCTTATGAAAGCCGCGATGCCTATGGCCGCGCCAGTGGCGAAGCAGTGCTGAACCTGATCGAGAAGAATATTCGCGCGCGCGATATCGTCACCCGCAAAAGCCTTGAAAACGCAGCCCGCGTGGTGGCCTGCACCGGCGGCAGCACCAATGCCGCCCTGCACCTGCCTGCAATCGCGCACGAGGCCGGGATTGATTTCGATCTTTTCGATGTCACGGATATCATGCGCGATACGCCGTGGTTTTGCGATCTGCGCCCCGGTGGGAAATATGTGGCCAAAGACCTGTATGAGGTGGGCGGCGTGCCTGTGGTGCTGAAGGAATTGCGCAAACTGGGGCTTTTGCATGAAGAGTGCATCACTGCCTCTGGCCGCAGTCTGGGCGAAGAACTGGATCTTATCACAGGCGATGCCGATGGCCGCGTGATCTATCCTGCCGCCACGCCCCTGACAGAGACAGGCGGCGTGGTTGGCCTGCGCGGCAATCTGGCCCCCGATGGCGCGATTGTCAAAGTCGCGGGCATGAGCGCCGAGGAGCAGGTTTTCACTGGCCCCGCCCGCGTATTTGAAAGCGAGGAAGCGGCCTATGAGGCCGTGCGCCAGCGCGCCTATGCACCCGGCGATGTGATTGTCATTCGCAACGAAGGCCCGGCAGGCGGCCCCGGCATGCGCGAGATGCTGGCCACCACGGCCGCGATTTCGGGGCAGGGGATGGGCAAGAAAGTGGCGCTTATCACCGATGGCCGGTTTTCGGGGGCCACACGCGGGTTCTGTGTGGGCCATGTCGGGCCAGAGGCCGCGCATGGCGGGCCAATCGCACTGCTGCGCGATGGCGATGTGATCACCATCAACGCGGTTAGTGGCGAATTGTCCGTGGCCCTGTCAGAGGCCGAACTGGCCACCCGCAAAGCGGCTTGGCCCGGCCCCAAACCCACAGACTATGCCTCTGGCGCGATATGGAAATTCGCGCGCCTTGTGGGGGGCGCGCGTTGGGGCGCTGTTACCCATCCCGGCGCACAGGCGGAAACGCATATCTACATGGATCAGTAACTGCACTGCCATTGCCTGCCTTGGGTGGCGGGCCATGGCTTGATCTTCCCGCGCCTCCGCGCAAAAACGGGGCGCGTGTTCGCATGCATGCCCATGACAAGGAACCCTGCCATGACCCCGCCCGAACCCCCTGCCACCCCGAATGCCACCCCAGAAGAAGAGGCCGCGCGCCACCGTGCCAAGATGCAAAAGATCAAAGCCGCGCGCGACAAGATGATGGCCACGAAAACGGGTGAGAAGGGCCTCATCATCGTTCATACAGGCGCAGGCAAGGGCAAATCCTCCTCTGGCTTTGGCATGATCATGCGCTGCATCGCGCATGAAATGCCCTGCGCTGTGGTGCAATTCATCAAAGGCAATTGGGTGACAGGCGAGCGCGAATTTCTGCGCACGCGCTTTGCGGCAGAATGCACCTTTGTCGTCTCCGGCGAAGGGTTCACATGGGATACTCAGGACAAAGACCGCGATATCGCCGCCGCCCGCGCGGGCTGGGAACAGGCCAAAAACCTTATCCGCAACCCCGATATGCGCCTTGTCCTGCTGGATGAAATCAATATCGCGCTGCGCTATGACTACCTTCCCATCACCGAAGTCGTGGCCTTCTTGCGCGATGAGAAGCCGCCCATGACCCATGTTGTGCTGACCGGGCGCAATGCCAAGCCAGAGCTGATCGAGATTGCCGATCTTGTCACAGAGATGACCGAGGTCAAGCATCCGTTCCGTGCCGGGATCAAGGCACAAAAGGGCGTTGAATTCTGACCACGCCCTGCTCCCTCCCCATCGGGTGAAAGGCTCCTGTGCCGCGCGCATGGAGGAATGCGTGCCTTTGCCATTCATCTTGGCCCAAATATCCCCGCCGGAGGCGCAGGCCAGCCACCCCGCACAGGGGCGCGAGGAGGGCTGTGTGGCGGTTTGGCGCTTGCGCCGGGCTATTTGACAACCTACAGGGGATAGACTTTAGAGAGTTAACGCTCTAAATGGTGTCAAATTGTCTCTTTGGGGTGAATGGGGTTTGCCTGTGCTGTTATCGGATGCCCAGTCTGGATGCCAGGTATTGCCGCGGATCTCTGCCTTCCCCGCGCCGCGAGGCCATGTGTGATGAATTTGCGTTCTGTGCTGGTGGTCTGCGTTGGGAATATCTGCCGCTCACCTGTCGGAGAACGTGCGCTGGCGGCCGATCTGGCTGCGCGCGGGGCCGAGATTATGGTCAGTTCCGCCGGGCTTGGTGCTCTTGTCGGGCATGGGGCGGATGCCACGGCCAGCACTGTTGCGGCGCGCCATGGTGTGTCTCTTGATGGCCATGTCGCACGGCAATTCACGCGCGCTCTTGGGCAGGCGCATGAGCTTATTCTTGTTATGGAGCCTGGCCACCGACAGGAGATCGCGCGCCTTGCGCCGGATCTATCAGGCCGGGTGATGTTGTTTGACCACTGGTGTGGCGGCAAGGGAATCGCTGATCCTTATCGCCGCTCAGCCGAATTTCACGAAGCGGTCTTCGGACAAATCAGGGATGGCGCCAGTCTTTGGGCTGAGAAGCTTACCTATAAGGCATATGGATAGAATGATGGACGCACGGCCTGATCCCGGTTTTCAGCAATACGCCACGGCACCAGATCCGCGCAGTGCAACAGGCCGCCCCCCTCTGCCACAGGGCGCTTCTTCGGATGAGATTGATCTGGGCCACGTATTCGCTGTGATCTGGCGGGGCAAGTTCTGGGTTGCCTTGGGCATTGTACTTGGTCTGGTTGTTGCGGCCTTCAGCTATGCAAATACTGTGCCTACCTTTCAGGCGGATGCGCTGGTGCAGCTGGAAGAGAATAGCGCCGCCATGATGTTGCCGGGCAGCCTGCGCGCAATGGTGGAAGATGATCCGCGAAGCGTGACCGAGGTGGAAATCCTGCGCTCGCGCATGGTTATGGGGCGGGCTGTGGCCGATCAGAATCTGGATTGGGTGGTCAGGCCAGAGATCGCGCCTGTGATGGGCACAATCTTGGCGCGTTACTCTTTTTTGCCAGTGCAGGGGCTATTTCCCCAACGTTTTGCGCGACCAGGAGAGTATCTGACGCTACAAAATCTGGTGGTTCCGCCCGACTGGCTGAACCGCGATTTGCGCCTGATAGTGGCCGAGGAGGGCAGTTTTGGTGTTTTGCTGCCCGGCGGCGATATGCTGTCGGGGCAAGTGGGGCAGGCCCTGAGTCTGGAGGAACTGGGGTTCACGCTTACCATCTCTGACCTGCGCGCCAGCCCTGGCCGGGTGTATAATCTGCGCCAGATCAGCGACGGTCAGGCCATCGAAGATTTGCGCAGGCGTTTGACGATCACAGAGCGGGGGCGCGGTTCCGGTATTCTGGAGTTGCGCGGCACCGGGCCGGACAGGGCGCGCAATGTGCGCGCGCTGGATGCGATTTTGCGTGCCTATCAGCGTCAGAATATCAACCGCAGTTCCGCGCAAGCCGAAGGCAGTCTGGATTTCATTCGTGAACAGATTCCGCTGGCAGAGGGAACATTGCGCCAAGCAGAAGCGGCGTTGAATGCGTTTCAGATGCAGCAAGTTTCGGTGGATCTGCGTCTGGAAACCCAGACCATTCTGGACGAGGTGACACGGGTCGAGGCGCAGCTTGCCGATTTGCAGCGCCGGGAAGATGAAGTGTCATTGCGATTTACTCCCTTGCACCCGAATTACCGCCTGTTGCTGGATGAGCGGGAGCGTTTGCAAACAAGGTTGGAAGGGCTGCGCGAACAGATCGGGGCCTTGCCCGAAACGCAGCGCCAGATCATCAATCTGCAACGCGATGTCGATCTTGCGCAGCGGCTGTATTTAGAGTTGTTGACCCCCGCGCAAGAGGTTGAGGTGATGCGCGCCAGTACGATTGGCAGCGTGCGGATTGTTGATTCCGCAAGTGCTGCGCGCCAGCCCATTGCGCCGCGTCGCAATCTGCTGCTGGCGCTGGGCGCGGTTCTGGGCTTCATGGCCTCGGTTGCCTTTGTTTTGCTGCGCTCCTGGCTGCGCAAGGGGATACAGGATGGCGCCGAGTTGGAGCGCATGGGCCTGCCCCTGTTTGCAACGATCAACTATAACCGACAGGCAGATACCCAAGGGCGGCGCACAGGCGCATTGCCCATTCTGGCGCTGACCGAGCCGACAGATATGACAATCGAGGCGCTGCGCTCGCTGCGCACCAGTCTGCATTTCGGGATGCTGGATGCGGGCACGCCCACCCTTACGTTAATCTCTACACATCCGGAGGCAGGCAAGAGCTTTTTGTCAGTGAATCTGGCCGTGGTGGCCGCACAGGCCGGGCAGCGTGTTTGCCTGATTGATGCCGATATGCGGCGCGGGCAGTTGCGCCGCTACATGAACCAGCCGCGCAACCAGCCGGGGCTGGCAGAGGTGCTTGCGGGTGCCAGACGCCCCGAAGATGTGATTTCTGTTGGCCCGGTGGAGAATATGTTTTTCATCGGGACTGGGCGCTATCCGCCAAACCCTTCTGAATTGCTGATGCGTGCAGAGTTGAGCGATCTGTTCCAATGGTGTTCGGCGCATTTTGATCTGGTCATTCTGGACAGCCCCCCGGTGCTTGCCGTGACAGACCCTGTCATTCTGGGCCGCAATTCTGGTGCAACGATTCTTGTTGCGCGCCATGATAAAACATTGCCCGGAGAGATTGATGCCGCACTCAAGACTTTTCAATCTGCGGGACAGCGTCTGGCCGGTGCGGTGCTTAATGGGTATGATCCACGCAATGCCAAGGGCGGCTACGGGTATGGCTATGGCTATGGCTACGGCTATCGTTACTCTTACCAGCAGCGCAATGACTAGCGGTGCCATCTGACAAAATCTGTCCTACCGCCAGAGAGTGTCAGGGATGAAAACCCATTTTCCGGGGCGTTTGCCCTGATCCTCAATCCGTCTTGGTGCGTGCTATCTCTGGGGCAAGCGCGCGGCTGTGTGGTGGGTTGGCGTAAATCGGCAACACCGCCGGGTGTTGGTTGTGGCTTGGCGTATTATGCGTTGCGCAATGGGGTGCACAATTGTATCAAAAGCTTAAAATTACATCTTAAGATGGATGTTGCATAAGCGAGCATACCCGCCGGGATGCGGCCATTTTTGGCCGCATATCAAGACAACGGTGCGCCTTAGAC
The DNA here is from genome assembly GCA_022565265.1 of Roseinatronobacter sp. Taxonomy (GTDB): domain Bacteria; phylum Pseudomonadota; class Alphaproteobacteria; order Rhodobacterales; family Rhodobacteraceae; genus Roseinatronobacter. The sequence goes on from JAIUNA010000005.1 coordinate 25,420, forward strand.
AAGAGTGAACAGAAAAACATGATCTTGCCCGCGCTTTCTTCCGATAGTCGAGTTTCTCTGCCTTTGGCCCCGCATGCGCTGCTGCGTGTGGTTGCGGCTTTGGCGCTGTCGCTGTTGCTGATGGCCTGTGAGGATGGGCATACAACCTTCCCCCTCACATCCGACGCGCAAGACATGCTGGACGATACTGTTCAGGTGATCCCGCTTGATACTCATAACATTCGCAGCTTCTCCAGTGCCGCGCGCAGGCCGCAGGCCACAAGCCTGCCATCCCTCCCGCGATGGAGTTATCTGGTCGGTGTGGGCGATATCTTGTCGGTGATCGTGTTTAACCAGCCTGAATTGACAATGCCAGCCGGGCCGCAGCGCAGCGCGGCCGAAAGTGGCTTTCAGGTTGGCCAGGATGGCAGTTTCAGTTATCCGTTCATAGGCTCTGTCCCGGCGCGCGGGCGCAGCGTGGAAGTCATCCGCGCCGAGATTGCGACACGGTTGGCCGATTTTATCCCTGATCCGCAAGTTGATGTGCGTGTAGCCAGTTTCAACGCGCAAGCCGTGGTGGTGACAGGCGAGGTGAATTCTCCAAACCGGCAGGCGCTGCGTGCCGTACCGCTGCCACTTATCGAGGCGGCAAATGCGGCCGGCGGATTTACCGACAAGGCCGATATGCGTGCGATCACCGTGCAGCGCGCGGGGCGTCTTTATCAGGTGGATGTCGAGGGGTTTTTGCACGCCGGATTGTCGGAGAACAACCCGATCCTGATAAATGGCGATGTTGTCAATGTGCCGCGCCGCCGGGCGGAAGAAGCCTATCTTCTGGGCGAGGTGGCCAAACCCGATGTTGTCGATCTGTCGCGTGAACAGATTACATTGACACAGGCCATCACCCGGCGCGGTGGGCTGAACACATCGCGTGCCAATGCGCGCGGCGTGCTGGTGTTCCGCGCGCATGATTCGCTGACCCGCGTTTTCGTTCTGGATACATCGCGCCCGGAGGGGCTGCTGTTGGGCACGCGCTTTGTGCTGGAACCGGGCGATGTGGTCTATGTGCTGCGCGCGCCTTTGCAGCGCTGGAATGACACGATTACCCGTGTGCTGCCCACCGTGCGCGCAGTCGACACCGTAAAAGGGCTGTAAGCGCGGGAACCCCGCGCGCAGGGCGGCGCGGCCATTATTTGGCTGATCGCCGCCTTGTACCCCCATCGCCAGCAGAGATGCCCGATTTCCACGATGAATGGGTTTTGCACTGTTTGCAGATGCGTTCGCCGAATCCTTCGCTCCAAAAGCTGTCTTTGCAGCTTAGGCAGAGGCGCTGGGCGGGAATATCGCCGCTGGCGGGTTTTGGGGTCAGGAAATCCAGATTTCGGACAGTCACTTTGATCGCTCCTTATGGATGAGCTGTGGCGCAGTGCGCCCGTAGGCTGCCAGAACAGCATATAATCTTGGTGTGTTTCTCAGGGCTTAGGGCGTGCGACACAAGTTTTCAGGCATGAAATCGTGTCACGTTTCTTACGGGCAGATACCGCAAGACTGGCGTATCTTCTGTGCTTTACATGGGGGCGGGGGCCGTCGGTTACAAGCTGCGCGCCGCGCTTTGCGCAGAGGAAAAGCAAATAAAATCGGCCCCGGCCCGCGCTTAGGCTTGAAAGCGTTGTATACCGATGTATCCTTTGTCGCAGGGGGATACCAACATGGAAGATGCCAACTTCGTCTTTGATCCTGCGATTTACGAACGAACTGCGTCTTTATTCGCCCTGAAACGCACAGCTTTTGCGCCACAGGCTGTCGAAGCGCTGGCAAGTGATGTCTTGATGCGTCTGGCCACCTATACGGTTGCGCAAGAAGCACATGTTGCGCCGGAAATCACGGCAGAGAGTGTTGATGCCTTTTGCGAAGCGCTGATCCAGCCTGATCCAGAGGCCGCCCAGCGATTTGTCGAAGCGCGCCGCGCAGAAGGGCTGACGCGGATGGGGGTGTATTTCGGCTATATCAGTGCGGCGGCCTGCACATTGGGCGAGAAATGGGACAATGACGAATTGTCCTTCATGGATGTCACACTTGGCACTGGCCACCTCTATGCGCTGATGCGCGCCTTGCGGGCCGAGCGCGCAGTTGATTTCCGCAAATTCAATGACGAGCGCCGCGCGTTGTTTGCAACTGTACCGGGTGAAAATCACGGGATCGGGGTGACAATAGCGGCAGATCATTTCCGGGAAAATAATTGGCAGATTGATCTTCAGATCGGCACGGATTTTGACACACTGGTGACTCATGCCCAGCAGACCTGCCCGCGCATTATTGGCCTGTCGCTGAGTACCGAAGAGCGGCTGGATACACTGGCGCGGCTGGTCGTGGCGCTGCGCCTTGTCGTGCCTGATGCCATTATCGGGGTTGCACCCGCTGGCGGATTGGTCAGCGCGCGTATCGGGGCGCTTGCTGATGTGGATTTGGTCTTTTCGCGTGCGGATACGGCCAGCGATGATCTGGAAAGCCTGATCGCGCAGCAGGCGCCGGGGGTATCGGCACACGGATGATCGCGCTTGCCTTCATGGCATGCAAATGGCGCAGCGTCTTTTAGTCCCTGTCCTCCCAGATCACACCCGCCGCCGGGATTTCCCGACCCTGCCAGACAAGTGGCTTGGCCCCATGATTGAACCAAAATTGCCGCGCGCCGCTATCGCGCTTGCGCAGGGTATCGGGCAAATCCCATGTGGCAATTCCTTGCCCGTGGCACAGATCGCGCAAGATGTTTGTCAAGCTTTGGTCATCCGGCCACCCGGCCAAATAGCTGATTTTGCCCCCCATCATTGCAGGCAACCCATCGCATCTGCGCAGGGTGACGGGCGCTTGGCCTTCCATCTCTTCGGCCCAATGCACGAAATTGCCGTCCCCTTCCAAGGCCACACCCGCGCCGGGGGGCAGGCTTTCCACCCGCGAAACGCGCGCATCCAGCCCCGGCAGGGCAGGCGGCAAGGGGGTGGGAATGGCGAAATCGGGGGTTTTGGAATTCGTGCGCGGCCCCAGCAGCACTTGCCCCCCACAGCCTGCCAGCGCGCCGCGCAATTGCGCCGAGAGTGTGAATAGCCCCGGTGCCAGCACCAGCTTCCAGCGCGACAGATCGGCCGTATCGGGCGGCAGGATATCAATATTCAGCCCCAGCCGCCGCAAGGCGCGATACCATGCAAAGACCAGCCGGAAATAGTTGAAATCCGCGCCCTGGGGCTGGGTATCCCAAGCCCATGCGCTTTCATAATCAAACACCAGCGCCACATCGCCCGCCGCGCAGCCCGCCTGCGGGGCAAGGGCCAGTTCCTGCGCCACTTGCATGGCCTCTGCCAGCCCCGGCGCGGGGGCGCTATCGGGGCGCAACAGCCCTGCATGCATCTGCTCTTGTGCGAAAGGGGCTTGGCGCCAGCGGAAATAGCATACGGCCTCTGCCCCGTGGGCGAATGCTTCCCATGTCCATAGCCGCACCATGCCGGGCAGGGGGGCCGGGTTATAGGGTGCCCAATTTACCGGGCCGGGCTGTTGCTCCATCACCCACCAGCGGCCCTTGCCTATGGTGCGATAGAGATCATGGTGGAAGGCCTGAAAATCCGGGTCGCCTTGGCGCAGAAACGCGGCTTTATGTGCGGGGCTTGCTTCCAGCCTGTCGGACAGAAACCCAATCGGGTAGCTGTCCCAACTGGCGATATCCAGATCATCGCCAACCTTGTAATGGTCAAATTCTGTAATCCGGCCCATATAGTTATGGGCAATCGGCGCGGTGCTGTGGCGGCGCAATATATCCACTTGCGCGCGGTTGAAGGCCACCACCTGATCGGAGCTGAAACGCCGGAAATCCATCACATGCGCGGGGTTGGGTTCTGTTACTGTCAGATGTGGCAGATCAATCTCTTCAAAGCGGCCATACTCCATCGACCAGAACACATTGCCCCAGGCGCGGTTCAGCGCCTCCGGGCTTTGGTATTTCTGCGCCAGCCAATCCCGAAACGCCCCGCGCGCGGCAGGCGAGTAGCTGAGGATCGTCTCATGGCAGCCATATTCGTTATCGGTTTGCCATGCCGCGATATGGGGGTTGCGGCCATAGCGTTCAGCCAGCAGCGACACGATGCGCTTGCATTCTGCCAGATAGCCCGCATGGCTGAAGCAATAATGGCGGCGCGAGCCAAAACCGCGCGCGCGCCCCTGTGCATCTATGGCCAGCATATCGGGGGGGCTCGTCAGCATCCAGCGCGGGGGGGTGGCGGTGGCGGTGCCCACCACGCACTTCCGCCCGGCTGCGCCCAAGACATCTATCGCG
>JAIUNA010000006.1 GCA_022565265.1 Roseinatronobacter sp.
CAAGGCCGATGCCGAGTTGAAAAAGCTGAAATCCATGTCGCCGATGTCGGCCGAGGCCACAGTGGTGCGCAACTATCTGGATTGGATGCTTTCCATCCCTTGGGGTGTCAAAAGCCGCGTCAAGAAAGATCTGGGCCGCGCGCAGGAAGTCCTTGATGCGGATCATTACAGCCTGGACAAGGTGAAAGAGCGGATTGTGGAATATCTGGCCGTGCAGGCCCGCAGCCAGAAGCTGAAAGGCCCGATCATGTGCCTTGTCGGCCCTCCGGGCGTGGGCAAAACCAGCCTTGGCCGTTCGGTTGCCAAAGCCACAGGGCGCGAATTCATCCGCATCTCGCTTGGCGGCGTGCGCGACGAATCCGAAATTCGCGGCCATCGGCGCACCTATATCGGCTCTATGCCCGGCAAGATCATTCAGGCGCTGAAAAAGGCAAAAACCACAAATCCGCTGATCCTGCTGGATGAGATTGACAAGATGGGCCAGGATTTCCGGGGCGACCCTGCGTCGGCCATGCTGGAAGTGCTTGATCCCGAACAGAATGCAACCTTCGTGGATCATTATCTGGAAGTGGAATATGACCTCTCGAATGTCATGTTCCTGACCACGGCCAATAGCTACAACATGCCGGGGCCGCTGCTGGACAGGATGGAAATTATCGCGCTGTCGGGTTACACCGAAGACGAAAAGCTGGAAATCGCGCGCCGCCATTTGCTGCCCAAATCCATAAAGAACCACGGTTTGCGCCGGGGTGAGATGACAATCTCTGACGGGGCGATCACCGAAATCCTGCGCCGCTACACGCGCGAGGCCGGGGTGCGCAATCTGGAGCGCGAATTGAACAAAATCGCGCGCAAGGCGGTGACAAAGATCGTCAAGAAAGAAACCGACAAGGTCATTGTCGCGCGCGATAATCTGGCAGATTTTCTGGGCGTGCCGCGCCACCGTTTCGGGCTGGCCGAGAAGGAAGACCAGATCGGCGTTGTCACGGGCCTTGCATGGACACAGGTGGGCGGCGATCTGTTGCAGATCGAAGCGCTGCGCCTGCCCGGCAAAGGGCGCATGAAAACCACAGGCAAGCTGGGCGATGTGATGAAGGAATCCATCGATGCCGCGTCCAGTTTCGTGCGCTCCATCGCGCCGCAGATCGGGGTAAAGCCGCCGCGCTTTGATACGCTGGATATCCATGTCCATGTTCCCGAAGGGGCCACGCCCAAAGACGGGCCAAGCGCGGGCATTGCGATGGTTACTTCCATCGTCTCGGTTCTGACGCAAATCCCGGTGCGCAAAGATATTGCCATGACAGGCGAAGTTACCTTGCGGGGGAATGTGCTGGCCATTGGCGGGCTGAAGGAAAAACTGCTGGCCGCGTTGCGGGGCGGGATTACTACAGTGCTTATCCCGGAAGACAATGCCAAGGATTTGCCCGAAATCCCCGATAATGTGAAAGCCGGCCTGACCATCATCCCTGTCAGCAATGTGCGCGAAGTGTTGCGCCATGCGCTGGTGCGCCAGCCCACTGCGATAGAGTGGGATGAAGAGGCCGAAGAGGCCGCGCGCCAAGCCCATATCGCCGCTGCCGCCCGCGCAGAGGCCCTGCGCCCAACGCATTAAGCCAATACCCTGCCGCCGCCCGCGCGCGGCGGCAGGGTTTTTGCCTGTTTTGCGCGCCGGAAGGGCTTGCACAGCGCGAAACGCCAGAGTAGAGAGCGGCGCAGGGGCGATTAGCTCAGTGGTAGAGCGCTTCGTTCACATCGAAGATGTCGGGAGTTCAAATCTCTCATCGCCCACCATCCCCTGATTTTTTAGCTGCCGCCGACAGGCCTGCATAGAATGCAGCACAGCGGCGAAATGCTGGTGTTCGCTGCCTTGGTTTGCAGTGCGGGGCAGCCCCCACTTGCCACAAATCCGCCCTGCCGCGCCCCGCGCTGCTTGCATCTTGGGCAAATCCGCCGCCTCACCCTGCCAACACAGCACGGATTGCCCAAAGCGACTTGCCGTTTTACATTTCCTGAAAGACCTGTGAAGCTGAGAGCTTCCGCCATATTCCGGCACGCGCGCGCAAAAGACTGGGAGCAAGCATGCACCGCAAAGAGATACGCTTTCTGCTCAATGACAAGGCTGTAACGCTGAAGGCCGTGGCGGCCTCTGACATGGTGCTGGATCACCTGCGGCTGGAACAGCAATTGCGCGGCACGAAAGAGGGCTGTGCAGAGGGCGATTGCGGCGCCTGCACTGTACTTGTGGGGCGGATTGGGCCTGCGGGGCTGGCCTATGAGCCGGTGAATGCCTGTATCCGCCCGCTGGCCACGCTGGATGGCTGCCATCTGGTCACAATCGAACATCTGCGCGGCAATGACGGCGGGTTGCACCCGGTGCAACAGGCCATGGTGGCCCATCATGGCAGCCAATGCGGCTTTTGCACGCCGGGCATTGTGATGGCGCTGTATGCGCTATGGATGGAACACCCCCACCCGACAGAGGCAGAGGCAGAGCGCGCCTTGCAAGGCAATCTGTGCCGCTGCACAGGCTATGCGCCCATCATCCGCGCGGCCCTTGCCATGGGCGAGTATGGCACAACCGATCCCCTTATGGCAGAACGCGCCGCAGTGCAGGCGCAGTTGCAAGCGTGGCAAGATGGCGCGCGGGTGGTGGTAGAGCGGGCAGGCAGCCGCGCGATTTTGCCGGCCTCTGTGGATGATCTGGCCGATTATCTGGCCCAGAACCCGCAAGCGCGAATTGTGGCAGGGGCCACTGATGTGGGCCTCTGGGTCACAAAATTTCTGCGCGATCTGCCGCTTGCAGTGTTTATCGGCCATCTGGACGGGTTGCGCACAGTTACCCAAACGCCAGAGGGCCTGCATCTGGGCGCGCTCGTCAGCTATGAACAGGCGCGCGCGCCGCTTGTTGCGCAGTTTCCCCATATGGCGCGCTATTGGGACAGGATTGCAGGTTGGCAGGTGCGCGCCATGGGCACGCTGCGGGGCAATATCGCCAATGGCTCCCCCATTGGCGATACCCCGCCCCCCTTTATCGCCTTGGGCGCGCGGCGTGTGCTGCGCCATGGCGCGGCGCGGCGCGATATCGCGCTGGAGGATTTCTTTCTGGATTACGGCAAGCAAGACCGCCGCGCGGGGGAATTTGTGGAATCGATCATCCTGCCCAACCCCGGCCCGAACACCCATCACGCCGCCTATAAAATTTCCAAGCGGCGGGAAGAAGATATATCCGCCGTGGCGGCGGGGTTTGGCGTGACTGTTGACAATGGCACAATCACCGCCGCGCGGCTGGCTTTTGGCGGCATGGCCGCCACGCCCAAACGCAGCCCCCATGCCGAAGCGGCGCTGATTGGCCAGCCCTTCACCCTTGCCAGCCTGCAAAGCGCCGCAGCAGCCCTAAGCCGGGATTTCACCCCGCTTTCAGATATGCGCGCCAGTGCAGAATACCGCATGCAAGCGGCGCAAAACCTGTTCACCCGCTTTTGGTGGGAAACACAGGGCACGCCCGCAATGCTGGAGGATGTGATATGAAAGACGCCCCCCTCGCTGCGCCGCAAACCCGCATCCATGGTGCGGCCCATGACAGCCTTATCCATGACAGCGCGGTAAAGCATGTCACCGGGCGGGCGGAATATACCGATGATATAACCGAACCCGCAGGCTGCCTGCATGCCTATATTGGCGGGGCCACTGTCGCGCATGGCCATATCACAGCGCTGGATTTAAGCGCAGTGCGCGCGGCCCCCGATGTGGTGGCGGTGCTGACAGCGGCAGATATTCCGGGGCGCAATGACATCTCGCCAAATGGCCTGAATGATGAGCCGATTTTCACCGCCGATCTGGTGCAATTTCACGGCCAGCCCATCTTTGCGGTTGTGGCTGCAACCCGCGATGCCGCGCGCCGGGCCTGTGGCTTGGCCAAGATCAGCTATGCCCCCCTGCCCCATGCCACAGATATTGCCAGCGCTGTGGCCGCAGATTACCCCAATGTCACCGCCCCCCTGAAGCTGGAGCGTGGCGATATCGCCCCCGCCCTTGCCGCAGCCCCCCACCGCATCCAAGGGCGCATCCATGTGGGTGGCCAAGACCATATGTATCTGGAAGGCCAGATTGCCCTTGCAATCCCCGGCGAGGATGATGAGATCATGGTCTTCGCCTCGACCCAGCACCCAAGCGAGGCCCAGCATATGGTTGCCCATGCGCTGGGTGTGCCTGCCAATGCCGTGGTGGTGACTGTGCGCCGCATGGGCGGCGGCTTTGGCGGCAAAGAAACCCAGATGAACCTGTTTTGTGTGGTGGCCGCACTGGCCGCAAAGCGCCTTGGCCGCGCTGTCAAATTGCGGCCCGACCGGGATCAGGATATGGAAATCACCGGCAAGCGCCATGATTTCCGCATAGATTACGATCTGGGCTTTGATGATGATGGGCGTATTCTGGCCGTGGATGGCCTGTTTGCCGCGCGCTGTGGCTGGTCGTCCGATCTGTCTGGCCCGGTGACAGACCGCGCGTTGTTCCATGCCGATAACGCCTATTTCTACCCGGCTGTGCGCCTGCAATCACAGCCGTTGAAAACCAACACTGTGTCCAACACGGCCTTTCGCGGCTTTGGTGGCCCGCAAGGTGTGATTGCCGCCGAACGCATGATCGAAGAAATAGCCTATGCCTTGGGCCGCGACCCGCTGGACATTCGGCGCGCGAATTTCTACCGCGCGGGCGGCGATATCACCCCCTCTCACCAGCGCGTAGAGGATAACATTCTGGCGCGGCTGGTGGATGAGTTGGAGGAAACCGCCCAGTATCAGGCCCGCCGCCGCGCCGTGCTGGATTGGAACGCCAAGGGGGGCATCATCCGCAAGGGGATTGCGCTGACCACTGTGAAATTCGGCATCAGCTTTACCGCCACATGGTATAATCAGGCTGGTGCTTTGGTGCATGTGTATAATGATGGCTCCATCCACCTCAATCATGGCGGCACAGAGATGGGGCAGGGCCTGTATACCAAAGTGGCGCAAGTGGTGGCCGAAGCGTTTCAATGCGATATAGGCCGCATCAAGATCACCAAAACCACCACTGAAAAAGTGCCCAACACATCTGCCACCGCTGCCAGTTCGGGAACGGATTTGAACGGCATGGCCGCACTCGATGCCTGCAACCAGATCAAGGCGCGGCTGGTGGAATTTGCCGCGCACCATTGGTCTGTTGCGCCTGAGGCCGTGCAATTCCTGCCGGGCCGTGTGGCGGTGGGCGCGCAGGTCATGCCCTTTGCCGAATTCATCCATGCCGCCTATATGGCGCGGGTGCAGCTATCGGCGGCAGGGTTTTACAAAACGCCCGAAATCCATTGGGATCGTGCGGCAGGCAAGGGCCAGCCCTTCTATTACTTCGCCTATGGCGCGGCCTGTTCCGAAGTATCTATTGATACGCTGACAGGCGAAACCCGTGTGGACAGGGCCGATGTGTTGCATGATGTGGGCCGTTCGCTGAACCCCGCGCTGGATTTGGGGCAGGTAGAGGGGGCTTTCGTGCAGGGCATGGGCTGGCTCACCTCGGAAGAGCTGGTTTGGGACGCGGCAGGGCGGCTGCGCACGCATGCGCCTTCCACCTATAAAATCCCCCTCGCCTCTGACAGGCCGCGCGTGTTCAATGTGCGGCTGGCCGATTGGTCAGAGAATGTGAAAGCCACGATCAAACGCTCCAAGGCCGTGGGAGAACCGCCTTTCATGCTGCCCATCTCAGTGTTTGAGGCTATTGGCATGGCCGTGGCCTCTGTGGCTGATTACCGCGAATGCCCAAGGCTGGATGCCCCCGCCACGCCAGAACGCGTGCTGATGGCAGTGGAACGGCTGCGGCAGGCATGAGAGGGGCGCGCGATATCCTTGGCGCGCCTGCTGCCGTGATCCATGCCCGGATTGCGCGCGTGCAAGGCTCTGCCCCGCGCGAGGAGGGGGCAGAGATGTTTATCACCGCCACCGGCTACGGCGGCACAATCGGCGGCGGGCAGGCCGAATGGCAGGCCATATCGCGCGCGCGCGATATGGTGGCGGGGGGCGAAATGCGGGGCAATCTGGATATCGCGCTGGGGCCGGAAATTGGCCAATGCTGCGGCGGGCGTGTGCAGATCGAATTTTCGCGCCTGTCAGAGGGGGGGCGCGCAGCCCATCTGGCCCGGCTGGAAGGGGCCGCGCGCCCGCATCTGATGATTCTGGGCGCAGGCCATGTGGGGCGCGCTGTGGCAGGGGTGGCGGCCAGCCTGCCGTGGCGCGTGCTGATGGTGGATACCCGCGCAGATGAATTGGCCAAAGCCCCCGCCGGGGTGGAAACCCGCCTGACCCCTCTGCCAGAGGCAGAGATTGCCGATATGCCCCCTGCCACCGCCTTTCTGGTCACAACCCATGATCACGGGCTTGATTTTCTGCTTACCCTTGCGGCGCTGCGGCGCAGGGATGCCGCCTATGTGGGGCTGATAGGATCGGCCACCAAACGCGCGCGGTTTGAACGCTTTGCGCGCGAAACCGGGGCCGTGCCCACAGACAGGCTGATCTGCCCGATTGGCGTTGCAGGCTTGGGCGACAAGCGGCCCGAAGTGATTGCACTCATGACAGTGCACGAGGTTTTCTTGGCCTTGCGGCAGGTGGCAGCGGCGGAAATGCCGGGGCGCCTGTCGGGCCAGATGTGACAAGGAAAGACCATGGGCCAAACCCTGATCCGCGCGCGGCTTCTCAGCTTTCTGCGCGAACCCCAAAGCCCCGAAGATACTGCCAGCTTTCGCTACATAGAGGATGGCGCGCTGCTGATAGAGGGCGGGATCATCCGCGCCATGGGCGAATTTGGCGCTGTATCCACCGAAGGGGCAGAGGTGATCGACCACCGCCCGCATCTGCTGATGCCGGGCTTTATTGATACCCATCTGCATTTCCCCCAGATGCAGGTGATTGCCAGCTGGGCTGCGGAATTGCTGGACTGGCTGAATGATTACACCTTCCCAGAGGAAACCCGCTATGCCGACCCCGCGCTTTGCGCGCGCATGGCGGGGGTGTTTCTGGATCGGCTGACAGAGCATGGAACCACCACCGCTGTCGCCTATGGCTCTGTTCACGCCACCTCTGCCGAGGCCCTGTTTGCCGAGGCTTTTGCGCGCAATATGCGGCTGATCGCGGGTAAGGTGATGATGGATCGCAACGCGCCAGAGGCGCTGCGCGATACAGCGCAATCGGGCTATGACGAGAGCAAGGCCCTGATTGCGCGCTGGCATGGGCGGGGGCGGCTGTCTTATGCGATTACGCCCCGTTTTGCCATCACCTCCAGCCCCGCGCAGATGGACGCGGCCAGCGCCTTGGCGCGCGAATACCCGGAGTGCTATATCCAAACCCATCTGAGCGAGAACCACGCCGAAATCGCGCTGTCTTGCCAGCTTTATCCAGAAGCGCTGGATTATACCGATATCTATGCCCGCTATGGGTTGCTGCGCGAAAACAGCCTGTTGGGCCATGCCATCCACCTGAGAGCGCGCGAGATTGGCGCGCTGGCAGAGGCAGGCGCAAAGCCCGTGTTTTGCCCCACTTCCAACCTTTATCTTGGGTCGGGCCTGTTTGATGATGCGAAATTGCGCGCGGCGGGGCTGGTCAATGCCATTGCCACCGATATTGGCGGCGGAACCAGCTATTCCATGCTGCAAACGCTGGCCGAGGGCTACAAGGTGCTGCAACTCAACCGCCAGCGCCTGCACCCCTACCGCGCCTTCGACTGGATCACGCGCGGCAATGCCGCCGCGCTGGGGCTGCAAGACCGTATTGGCACGCTGGAGGCAGGCAGTGAGGCCGATCTTGTGGTGCTGAATGCCAAGGCTACACCAGCCATGGCGCTGCGCATGGAACGCGCGCGCGGGCTGATGGACGAGTTGTTTACCCTGCAAGTGATGGGCGATGATCGCGCGGTGGTGCAAACCTATGTCGCGGGTGTGGCGTGCAAGGGGGCGGGCTTATAGCCGCGCGCCCCATAGTCCAGACACCATTTGTCAGGCCGTGCAGGCTACCCCGTTTTCGCCACGGCGCGGCGGTAGATATGCCATGTTGCATGGCCCAGAACCGGCAGCACGACAAATAGCCCCAGAAAGAGCGGGATCATGGCCACAAACAGCCCCACCGCAATGACTGCCGCCCATTTCAGCATAATGCCCGGATTTAGCCGCACGGTTTCCATGCTGACAATGATAGCGCTTACAAAATCCACATCGCGCTCCAGCAGCATGGGCAGGCTGACAACCGTGATCGAAAACAGCACCAGCGCCACCACAGCCCCAACCACACTGCCCAAGGCCAGCATCATCACCCCTGCACCAGAACCAAGCAGCGCAAGCGATTCCCCGCCAATGCCCGATTGCGCCATGAAAATGGCGAAAATACCCCGCGCAAGGATGATCCAGAACCCAAAGACCAGCAGCACCACGACGCCCATCACAAGCAATTGCTCGTCCCCGCGCCCGCGCAGCGCACCCAGAATCGCGCCCCAATCCATCTTCTCGCCTGCTTCGCGGCGGCGACTGACCTCATACAGCCCTACAGCCGCAAAGGGTGCAAAGAGCGGAAACCCGGCAGCGATGGGGATAAACCACGCCACTTCCCCACGGGCGAACAGCCCGAAATACAAAGCCATTCCGCCAATCACATAGAAAGCCGCGAAAAACAGCCCAAAACCGGGATGGGCTTTGAAATCATCCCAGCCCGCCTTCAGCGCCGCGCGCAAATCGGCCTCTGCCAGATCATCGGCTATTTTAACGGGCGCAAGCTGCGCTTGTTCGACCATGCTCATTGGTTTCCCTCCCATCAAGACTTTCCTGTCTGCAAGCGTGCCGAAAGCAGGGGGGCAAATCAAGAATTTCGGCAGGCTTTGCTCTGGAATCGGGGCAAATTCCTGTGAATGCACCGGCGCTGGCCCCTGCTTGGTGTTCTGCGCCGGAAACAGGCACAGCTTTTATTGCGGCATCAAGGCGATCCGCGCGGCGCTCTGGGTTTTTTGCCTCTTGGAAGGGCGGGGATTGCAACAGCTTGCCACACAGGGCAGTGACCGACCAAGAGTGCGCGGGGCAGCTAAGGCGAATGGGAATATCCGCATCCTGCGCCCAGCCGACAATCTCAATCTTGGCTATCACTATTAGGGGTTCAAACCCTGCGCCTGCGTGCGGTAATACTCTGCTTCTACACGCGCCTCGCGCAAGGCGCTCATCGCGGCGTTCAATTCGGCTTCAGCCTGACTGAGGCGGTTGGTCAGATCACGCTCGCGTGTTTCCACATAATCAATGGCCTGATCGCGAATCAGCTCTGCCTCATGGAGCGCTTGTGCCATGCGATCCAACTCGCTCAGATCGGATTGGCGCACGCGGGGAAAACGGTGGAAAAGCCAATTCGTGGCCCAGCCCAAAGCAAAGGCCACAAACAGGATGATCGCGGTGACTATGACAAATTCTGTGCGGTTCATCTTCTTCCCTTATCGCGGCCCAGATTACACCGAAGCGGCAGCTCTGACAGCCCCTATATGCGCGCTCATCGTGCAGGCCGGGCGGGTGCGCGCGGCGTATCGCTTTCCGCCGCCCTTGCCTCGATCTCCAGCTCGGTTTCGTCGCGCGCCTCCGCCGGGGCCGTATCGGGCTGGGGGGCCTCGCCGCGCTCTGCCGCCGCAGCTGCGGCAGAGGCGCCAATCAGCCGAAACTCGATCCGCCGGTTTGCTTCGCGCCCATCTGCGGTGCTGTTATCGGCCACTGGAAATTCTGGCCCATAGCCCTTGGCCACAAAATCCGACACCAGCGCCCCGCGCGCCAGCAAACCCGCAATTACCGCTTCTGCGCGCTGCTGGCTAAGGCGCATATTGGTTTCCAACCGCCCTTGGCTGTCGGTATGGCCCGCGACTTCCATCTCCAGCCGCCCACAGTCGCGCAGGATTTCGGCCAGCCTGTCCATCACCCGCCCCGCCGCGCGGGCAATCGTGGCAGAGCCGGGATCGAATGTGATCTTCTGCTCGGCCACCACTTGGGCAATCCAGTCTTCACAGCGCCCCGGCGTGGGCTTCATCGCCACCGGATCAAGCTGCTCGTCATAGCGGATATCCAGCGCAAAAACCGCGCCGCTGCCCAGCCGCTCTGTCATCAGCCGCGAGACCCTGTCAGGCGTGGCCGCATCGCCTGTCACGCCGCGAATATCAAACCTGTCGCGCCGCATCCGCACTGTGCCTTGATCCATCTGGCCCAGCATATCCACCGCCAGCAAGGCCCGCACGGGCCAGCCTTCGGGCAGATCGGGATCAATGCGCAAATTCGCACGTACGGCATTCATTCCAAATTCGGCACGCGCCAAGGCTTGCACGGCCTCGCGCGACCGCTCGTCAATCAGATGGCCGCGCAGCAAGACAACGCCATCCTCGCCCCGGCTGGCCACAAATTCTATATCGTCATCCCCCACCCCTGCGCGCGTGGCATCATCTCCATCAGGCGGCAGACGCACGGCTTGCAGGGAAAACACATCGGGAAGGCGCTGTTCCAGCTCTGCGGCGGCGCGATCCAGCGCTTCGGGCGCAATCCCATGCGGCACGATGAGAGACACATCCATATCCGCAAGCGTAACACTGCCCTCGCCCAGCGCCGAAAGGGTGCCAATGGCCTCTGCTGCGGCAACCTGCCAACGCGGCGATGGGCTGCCAAGCCCGATCACACATTCAATCGCCCCCTGCGCCCCGGCGGCCCGGCCTGCGCGCAAAATCGCGGCGCGGGCCTCGGTGGAATCAGCGGCACAGGCATCAAAGCGCGCGCCGACCTCATCCATCACAAAACGCAAGGTAAAGGGCGAAATCACCGGGCGCGGCGCAGAAATGCTGATACTGGCAATCAGCCCGCGCGGGCGCTCGCGCATCAACTGCTCGCGCCACAGATCGCGCTGCCGCTCGCTGCCGGCAAGGCCGCTCACCTCTACCTGATCGGCGCTGACGGAAATCTTGCTGCTGGGAATAAGCGCGAGCGCGCGCAACCCGAAATCTGCCGCCTGCTCCCATCCGAAGGGAACCGGATGATCCGCCGCTTCCAGCATGTTCACAACCGAGATTTCGGGGTCGATCGCCTCAATCCGCGAGACGATCGCATCGGTGGACAGGCTGGCCGGGATCAACCCGATCAGAGAGATATCAAGGCCATTGCGCAAAATCTCCATCTGAAAGCGCGGGGGGGCAATCTCGACAGAGGCCGCAACGCGAATTTCGTCAATCACGCGCTCTGCCGCAACAACGGTAGACACCGCGCTGAGCGCACGAAAGCGCGCGGCCTCGCTGGCGGCTTCGCCGCGCAATGTCAGTAGCAGGCCATCTGTGGCCACCTCAGCCCAAGCCAGCCCCTTCTCGGCCAGCACCGCTTCGGCATCGCGTGCAACCACATGTTCGATTCCGCGCACGGCCAATGTCGCCGCCCCGAATGATCCCGCCAATGCCAGCGCAAAACTGACAGCCATCAGCAAACCCGCCGTGTACCGGCCCAGAAATGGCAGGCCGAAACCAGATGCCCGGCCACGCCCCCAATTTGGCCCCCGGCCAGGCCCACGGCCAAACACCCGCCGCAAAAGCTGTAAGATTTGCTCTTTCATGCCCGTTCCCTAGCGCCTAGCATCAAAAGGCGCAATCACGCGAAAACGGTGATGGCAAGAAACAGCGCAACCAGCAAGCCCGCATCCCGATTGGAACGGAACAGCGACAAACACCTTTCCGTGTCATCGATATCCAGTTTGCCAAGCTGCCAGTTCATGTGCCAGCCCATAGCCCAGGCCCCGGCCAGCCCAAGTGACATTTTCAACGGGTCGGCCACAGCCGAGAGGGCATAGATCACCGCAAGCGACATGAATACGACAGTTGCAATCAGAACTCCGCGCAGCCAGCTTTCCGTATTCTCGCCAAACAGCCGCGCCGTGGATTTCACACCGATCAGCGCGGCATCCTCGCGGTCTTGATGGGCATAGATGGTATCGTAGAACAGCGTCCAACAAATGCCCGCCAGATACAGAAACACCGCAGGCAGGCCCAGCGCACCGGTTTGCGCCGTCCAGGCCAGCAATGCACCCCAGTTGAAGGCAAGGCCCAGAAAGATTTGCGGCCACCATGTAAAGCGCTTGGCAAAAGGGTAAATCGCCACCAGCCCCAGTGAAAGTACCCCCCACCCGATAGCTGTCCAATTGAAGGTAAAGAGAATCAGCGCCGCAACCCCGGCCTGTGCCCCCATCCAAATCATGGCCTGCCGCGTGTTAACCTGCCCCGAAGGCAGCGGGCGCGAGCGCGTGCGCGCCACTTTGTCATCTATATCGCGGTCGGTAATGTCATTCCATGTGCAGCCCGCACCCCGCATCAGAAAGGCCCCCAGCCCGCACCCCAGCACAATCCATGCTGTCAGCCAGCCAGCCGTTTCCGGCTGCGAGGCCGCGCCCAGAAACGCCCCCCACCAGCAGGGCAGCAGCAAAAGCCATGTGCCAATCGGCCTGTCGGCGCGCGACAGGCGCAAATAAGGCTTGGCCTGCAGCGGGGCGTAGCGATCCACCCAGTTCAGCGCGGGCGCATCGGCCACACTGTCGTGATGTGTCGGAGCCTCTGGCCTTTGGTCGTTTCCGGTCATATTCTTGGCCTCATGGACAGTAACATCATGCGCGCGAAAATCCGGCTCTTTGTAGAGCAGCCTTTGGGGGCGGGGCAAGAGATAGCCCTGTCGCAGGATCAGGCGCATTATCTTGTTTCTGTCATGCGCAAGGGCAGTGGCACGCCGCTGGCGCTGTTTAACGGGCGCGATGGCGAATGGCTGGCCGAACTGGGCGCGGCCAGCAAGCGCGGGGCGGTGGCGCTGTGCCGCGCGCAATCTGCCCCTCAGCGCCTGCCGCCCGATCTGTGGTTGCTGTTTGCCCCCATCAAGAAAGCGCGCCCCGATTTCATTGTCGAAAAAGCCGCCGAGCTGGGCGCGGCGCGCATCATCCCGGTGCAAACCGATTACACCAATTCCGAACGCATCCGCCAAGACCGCTAGCAAGCCCATGCAACAGAGGCCGCAGAGCAAAGCGGCGGAACCTATGTGCCGCAAGTGGCCGCCCTGACCCCGCTGGCCAAAGTGCTGGACACATGGCCAGAGGGGCGCGCGCTGATCTGGGCCGATGAGGGGCTGGCCGAGACTGCGGCAGCCACCCCCTTGCCCCCTGCCCCCGCCGCTATCCTTATTGGCCCCGAAGGCGGGTTTTCGGCGGCAGAGCGCGCGCGCCTGCGCGGCTTCCCCGCCATTCACCCCATAGCGCTAGGCCCGCGCATTCTGCGCGCCGATACCGCCGCCGTGGCCGCATTGGCGCTGTGGCAACAGGCGAAAGGTGATTGGCAATGATCCGCCCGGAACTTATGGCCATATTCAAACGCTACTCCGAAGTGCTGACAGGGTTGGGGGTAGCGCTGTTTGGCCTTTGGGCGCTACAGGCGCGGGACAGTTTCTTTCAGGCACTTGCCGCGCTGGTGGTGGCGGCGGGCTTGGGGATTGCCCTGATCGGCTGGCGGCGGCTGCGCTTTGCGCGCGCAGGGCTTGCGCCCGGCGTGGTGCAGATCGTGGAAGGGCAAATCTCGTATTTCGGCCCCGAAGAGGGTGGGTTTCTGGCCCTGCGTGATCTGGTCGAATTGCATCTGATCGATCACGGCGCAAGCTGGCTGCTGATTGCACCAGAAGGCGAGCGGCTGGAAATTCCGGTGGCTGCCAAAGGTGCAGAAGCGCTGTTTGATGCCTTTGCCAGCCTGCCCGGTTTGCGCATTCAGGCCCTGATTGATGCGCTGGAGGAACCTGCACCCCCGCCCGCCCGCGCGCTCTGGCTGCACCCTGCACGGGCAGCGCGGCATTTGCGCTTGCATTAAGGCACCACGCGAAGGCTTGACTTGGGCGCGTGCAAACTCCAAGTCTGCGGCCTGACAGACAAAAAGACACGGCAAGATCGGAGCGCAAATGTCCATTCCCCAAACCGGCGGCGGGCCGATCGAAAACAAGGCACAACTGGTCGAATATCTGGCCTCTGGCTGCAAACCGAAGCAAGATTGGCGCATTGGCACAGAGCACGAGAAATTCGGCTATTGCCGCGAAACATTGCTGCCCCTGCCCTATGATGGCCGGCGCTCCATAAAGGCGATGCTGGAAGGGTTGCGCGACAGGTTTGGCTGGGCGCCTGTGATGGAAGGCGGCCATATTATCGGGCTGGAGAAAGACGGTGCCAATGTCAGTCTGGAACCCGGCGGCCAGTTGGAACTGTCGGGCGCGCCCTTGGAAACAATCCACCAGACTTGCGACGAAGTGAACCAGCACCTGCGCGAAGTGCACAGCATTGCCGATGATCTGGGCATTGGGTTTATCGGGTTGGGGGCCGCGCCCATCTGGGCACATGACCAAATGCCCGTCATGCCCAAGGGCCGCTATGCGCTGATGACCGATTACATGGATCGGGTTGGCACGATGGGCAAAACAATGATGTATCGCACCTGCACTGTGCAGGTGAATCTCGATTTCGCGTCCGAGGCCGATATGGTGCAAAAACTGCGCGTGGCGCTGGCGCTGCAACCTGTGGCCACGGCCCTTTTTGCCAATTCGCCCTTTCTGGATGGCAAGCCCAACGGGCATAAAAGCTGGCGCGCACGGGTCTGGCGTGATCTGGATGCAGCGCGCACAGGCATGTTGCCCTTTGTCTTCGAAGACGGGTTCGGGTTTGAGGCATGGGTGGATTACGCCCTCGATGTGCCAATGTATTTTGTCTACCGCGATGGCAAATACATCAACGCACTGGGCCAAAGCTTTCGCGATTTTATGCGGGGCCAGTTGCCCGCCCTGCCCGGCGAAGTGCCCACCCTCTCGGATTTCGCAGATCACCTGACAACCATCTTCCCCGAAGCACGGCTGAAAAAGTTTATCGAAATGCGCGGGGCAGATGGCGGGCCGTGGCGCAGGCTTTGTGCGCTGCCTGCGTTCTGGGTAGGGCTGACATATGACCAAGGCGCGCTGGATGGCGCATGGGATCTGGCCAAGGGGCTGGATGCCCAGACGCGCGATGCGCTGCGGGTGGCGGCCTCTGTCGAGGGGTTGGCGGGCGTGGCCAAAGGCGTGAAACTGATGGATCTGGCGCGCGAGGCCGTGGCGATTGCCGAAGCCGGGCTGAAGGCCCGCGCCTGCCCCGGTGCCGGTGGATTGCTGCCCGATGAAACCCATTTCCTCAATGCGCTCAAGGAAAGTGTGGCCACCGGCCAAACCCCGGCAGATGAATTGCTGGCGCGCTATCATGGCGATTGGCAGGGCGATCTCAGCCAGATCTATGCGGCCTATAGCTACTGACCTGCTCTTGACGAAAACGCGCGGGGGGTGCAATCAGCACCCATGTCACAACAGTCCCATAAGGGCGCAGAGCCTTTGAAACTTAGCTGGAAACACTGGCTGGAAGACCGCCTTACAGCGGGGTTGATGGCGCTGGGAAGGCTGCTGCCCTACCCCGCGCGCATTGCCACATTGGGCTGGCTTGGGGCCTATGTGATTGGCCCCTATGCGGGCTTGCCCCAGCGGATTCGTGAAAATCTGGCCCATGTCTTTCCCGATCTGCCACAGGCAGAGGTGCGCCGCCTGTGCCGCGCCGTGCCCGGCAATATGGCCCGAGCCATTGCCGAAACTTTTTCAGGGCCGGAATTCATGGCCCGCGCCAAATCCAGCCCCATAGAGGGCGATGGCCTGCCCGCGCTGGAATCCGCGCGCGATGCAGGCCGCCCGGTGGTGCTGGTGACAGCCCATTTCGGCAATTATGACGCCGCGCGCGTGGTGCTGCGCGAGAAAGGCTGCATCATTGCGGGCATCTATATGCCCATGCGCAACACAGCCTTCAATGCGCGCTATGTTGCGGCTATGGCCAGCATTGCAAAGCCGGTTTTTCCGCGCGATCGCGCAGGGCTGGCGGGTTTGATAAAGCATCTGCGCCAAGGCGGCATGATCGGGCTGGTGGCAGATCACTACATGGATCATGGCGAGGTGATGGATTTCATGGGCAAGCCCGCGCGCACTGCCCTGTCTGCCGCCGAAATCGCGCTCAAGCATGACGCGCTTTTGGTGCCTGTCTATGCCATTCGCCAGCCAGACGGGATCAGCTTTCGCGTGCGGATAGAGGCCCCCATCCCCCATAGCGACCCCCAGACGATGACACGCGCGCTCAATGCCTCTGTAGAGGATCTGGTGCGCGGCCATATGGATCAATGGATGTGGACGCATCGGCGCTGGAAAAACGCCTGAACTGCGCGGGGCTTGGGGCGTCAAGCCCCCTCAGCGCGCTTCATCCTCTGGCGCAACGGGCTTGGGCTTGTCATCATAGCGCGGATCAAGAATGCGCTGGCTGTCGCCATCCGGGTCATCATACATGCCCTTGCGCAATGACCAGATAAAGGCCCCAAGGCCCAGAAAGCCCAGAAACAGCGATACAGGTATCAAAACGGCCAGAACTTCCATGCAGCCCCCCTTATTTCAGCCGCAAAGCGTTCAGCGTGACAGTGATGGATGAGATAGACATCACAAACGCCGCCCACAGGGGGGTGGCAAAGCCAAACAGTGCAATCGGCACAAAGATGATGTTATAAATCCCCGATTGCCACAGGTTTTCCCGAATGCGCTGCATCGCGGTTTTGGACAGGCGCAGCGCATCGGCCACGGGCGACAGCTCGCGCCCCAGAAGCACCATGTCAGAGGCCGCGCGCGCCGCATCCAAGGCCGAGGCAGGAGAGATTGAGACATGCGCGACCGAGAGCGCGACAGTATCATTCAGCCCATCGCCCACCATCAGCACTTTATGGCCCGCATCATGCAGCGCGGTGATTGCGGCGGCCTTGTCCTGGGGCAGCGCTTCGGCCTGCCAATCGGCAATGCCAAGGCGCGCAGCCAGATCGCCCACGGCGGCAGGCACATCGCCCGACATCAGCTTTACCGCCTTGCCCTGCGCTTGTAGCGCCGCCACCACCTCTGCCGCGCCGGGGCGCAATTGATCGGCGAAGGTGAAAGCATGGGTCTGCGCCCCGATGGCCAGATAGGCGGCGGTTACGCTGCGCGGTGTGGCCCCCACCCATGCCGCGCGGCCCAGGCGCACCTGCGCGCCCTGCCACTGCGCTTCTATCCCGTAGCCTGCAACCTCGGACACCCTATCCAGCACCGCCGGAGCGAGGCCCCGATCCCGCAAGGCACGCGCAAGCGCCTGCGCCAGCGGATGGCTTGATCCCTCAGACAGCGCCAGTGCCACGGCCAGCACTTCGGCCCCGTGCTGATCCAGATTTGTGGGGGCAGGCGTGCCCAGTGTCAGTGTGCCTGTCTTGTCAAAGATCACAGTATCCACTTCGGCCAACCGTTCCAGCGCTGTACCATCCTTGATAAGCAGGCCCTTGCGAAACAATTTACCACTGGCCGATGTGACAACCGCAGGCACGGCCAGACCCAGCGCACAAGGGCAGGTGATAATCAGGCTGGCCACGGCAATATTCATCGACAGGCGCAAATCCCCGCCCGATATCCAATACCAGATCACAAAGGCGGCAAGCGAGACGATGGGAATTGTCGGCGCATAGGCCGCCGCCGCGCGTTCGGCAATCGTGGTATAGCGCAGCCGCGCCGATTCCGCATTTGCCACCAGATCGGCCATTTGATGAAGCGAGCTGTCTTTGCCCGCAGCGGTTACGCGCACCTGCAAAGGCCCTGTCAAATTCACCTCGCCCGCGCTGACAACATGGCCCTCAGCCGCGAAAACAGGCAGGGTTTCGCCTGTCAGAAGCGCGCGATCAATTTCCGACTGGCCCGCCACCACCACACCATCCACAGGCACGCGGCCACCGGGGCGCACCAGCACCACATCGCCCACAGCCAGATCGGCCACAGCGACCGTGGCCTCTGCCCCATCGCGCAATCGGGTAGCGCGCGGCACTTCCAGCGCCGCCAATTCCTGCGCCGCAGAACGTGCAACAGCGCGCGCGCGGAAATCCAGATAGCGGCCCACCAGCAGAAAGAAAATCAGCATCACCACCGCTTCGAAATAGGCATGTTCGCCCGAAAGCAGCGATTCATATAGCGAGATGAACAGGGTGAGGAGAATGGCAAAGGAAATGGGGCCATCCATATCCATACGGCCCGCACGCAAGGCGCGCCATGCGTTGCGGAAAAAGGGCTGGCCTGCAAAGGCAACGGTAGGAATGGCAATCAGCGCCGAAATCAGATGAAACAGGTCGCGCGTGGCCCCTTCGGCCCCGGCCCAGACAGCGACCGATAACAGCATCACATTCATCATCGCAAAACCGGACACGCCCACCCGCATCAGCAGATCACGGCCCTGTTTTTCCGTCTCTGTCATGGACAGAGTGCCGGCATCCATTTCATGGGCCTCGTATCCCAGACGATCCAGCCGCGCGATGACATCTTGCGCGGCAATGCCTGCGCGCGCATCCACGCTCAGGCGCTTCAATGTCAGGTTCAGCCGCGCAGAATTGACGCCCTCCATCTGCGCCAGATCGCGCTCGATGCTGGAAATGCAGCCCGCGCAATGCACTGCGGGCACAGAGATCAGCAAACGCGCGCCGGGCAGGGGCGCGCGGGCGGCCAAAGCCTCTGCGGCGGGGGCCGCATCACAGGCCGGGCAGGCAGAAGGGCGCGCGGCGGCGTAAGACATC
The DNA here is from genome assembly GCA_022565265.1 of Roseinatronobacter sp. Taxonomy (GTDB): domain Bacteria; phylum Pseudomonadota; class Alphaproteobacteria; order Rhodobacterales; family Rhodobacteraceae; genus Roseinatronobacter. The sequence continues at coordinate 18,700 of JAIUNA010000006.1, forward strand.
AGCGCAGATGCAGCACAACGCGCTGGCGGAATTCGGTTCCATCAGCGGCAACAGCATGCAGGCGGATATTCCAGTTGCCTTTGCCAATATCCACCGGCGCGCGATACGCGCCATCGCTAAAGCGGAAATCCGGCGTCTGATCGGCGCGCACATGGGTCGCCGCACCCAAAACCGCATCCAGATGTGCCACCTGCACCGGCTGGCCCGCGCTGTCAGTGATGGCCAGTTTCAGGATACCATTCTCATGGCTGGCGCGCACATCCCAGCCAAGGGCCAGTTGCTCGGCCAGTTCCTGATTGAAATTCTGGCTGGCCACAAAGGAATTGTCCACTTCCAGCCCCGGAAAGGTGCTGACAGCATTGAAGGCGAGGGTCAGATTTGCGGCAAGGATCACACCGAAGGATGATACCGCGATGATCAGCACCTTGGGGCCTGTCATCCGAAACCCGCTGCGCGGCTGCTTGGTCATTGGTTTCTCCCGTTGAATATCGTGTCAGAATATACCCGCTCTGTGCCCCCCACGATAGAGGCCCATATCCGCACCGGGCTGCTTTGCGCGGTGTTCGATAGCGTGCCCGGAGGGGCAGTGAGATAGACGCGCAACAGCGCTTGTTCATCAGGGGCCACTGTTACCCGCGTGGCCGGTTCCCCTTCGATAGACAGCACAAGATCGGGGTTTTCCGTGATCGACAGCACGAAATCGCGCGGTTCATGCGCCATGTTGCGCAAGCGCACATCGTAAATATTGCGTACAGTGCCATCAGACAACACGATATGTGTGGGGTTGCGTACGGGTGCCACGCTCATATCCAGATCGGCGCGGATAAACAGCGCGACCACCAGCGCCATGCCAATTCCTGCCCAAAGCACAGTGTAAAGAATGGTACGCGGGCGCAAGATATGCTTCCAGACCGATTTTTGCGGCTTGCCCGAAAGCTCTGCTTCCTGATCCGACAGCGCCATATAGGCCACCAGCCCGCGCGGCTTGCCAATCCTGTCCATCACCTCGTCGCAGGCATCTATGCACAGCCCGCAGGTGATGCACTCCATCTGCTGGCCGTTGCGAATATCAATCCCCATCGGGCAGACATTGACGCAGGCCATGCAATCAATGCAATCGCCCTGATTCGGGGCAAGCTCGCCCTTTTTCAGTTTGCCACGCGGCTCTCCGCGCCAATGGCGGTAATCAATGGTGATCGTATCCTCGTCCATCATCGCAGCCTGAATGCGCGGCCATGGGCAGGCATAGATACACACCTGTTCGCGGAAAAACCCGCCAAACAGGAATGTTGTCATCGTCAGGATAAGCACTGTCAGATAGGCAATCGGATGGGCCTGCCCGGTGAAGAGATCGACAAACAATGTCGGCGCATCGGCGAAATAGAACACCCATGCGCCCCCGGTGGCCATGCCGATCAGAAACCACGAAGTCCATTTCAACGCATATTTGCGGATTTTCTCGATATTCCAGTTTTGGCGATGCAGGCGCAGGCGGGCATTCCGGTCGCCCTCGACCCAGCGTTCCACCTGAATGAACAGGTCTGTCCAGACAGTTTGCGGGCAGGCATAGCCGCACCACACCCGGCCAAGCGCAGAGGTGAACAAAAACAGCCCGATCCCCGCCATGATCAGCAGGCCCGCAACGAAATAAAATTCATGCGGCCATATTTCGATCATGAAAAAGAAGAAACGGCGATTGGCCAGATCCAGCAAGACAGCCTGATTGGGCATCTCCGGCCCTCTGTCCCAGCGAATCCACGGGATCACATAGTAAATCCCCAGCATGGCGGCCAGCAGCCACCATTTCATGGTGCGGAAACTGCCCGAAACGCGGCGCGGAAATATTGGCTCGCGCTTGGCATAGAGGCTGGGCGGGGTTTGGTCTTGAGCACTCACCTACGCGACTCCTGTGATCCGATCATGGTGGTGATCCCATGTTGCGGCGGGCAGGGCCTTGACCTGTGTCAAAAGAGGTGCGCGAAATGCATCTTTGGTCAATTTGCCGCAGCGATTGGAAAAGAATGGGTTACACCGGTCTCTGACAACACGCGCGAACAGGAAACAGAGACCGGTGTGGCCCTGCAAGGCAGAGCGTGGGGCCGTAATGCCGTGTTTGCGCGCATGTTTCATTGATGCAGATCAAATATCTTGGCCGCCCCGATAACAGATGACATCATGTCGCAAGCCAAATGCCGGGACGGAAAAAAGCCCCCGCACCGATGGCGCGGGGGCTTGCATTTTCATGCAGCTTGCAGGCGTTTACTGCCCGCCACCAAGCTGGTGAACATAGGCGGCCACAGCGCGGATTTCGGCCTCGCGCAAGCGGTTTTCAAAGCCCGGCATAACCCCGAAGCGGGAATAGTAAACCGAGTGGCGAATGGCCTCTGGCGTGCCACCATATAGCCAGATCTGATTGTTCAACGCAGGCGCACCGATAAAGTAATCGCCTTCGCCGCCCACGCCGTGGCAGGATGCACAGTTGATATCAAACAGCTCTGCCCCGTCAGCGGCCAGCGCGCTGTCATGATCCGCCCCAGACAGCGACAGAACGAAATTGACAACCTGATCAATCTCTTCGCTGTCCAACAGCCCGTCCTGACCAAAGGCGGGCATGGCCGAATAGCGGGCATCGGGGAAATCTTCGTTGCGAATGCCCCATGTGACGGTGGTTACAATATCATCCATCGTGCCGCCCCATAGCCAGTCATCATCCAGCAAGTTGGGAAAGCCCGAAGCCTGCACCCCTGCGCCGCCTGTGCCATGGCATTGCGAACATTGCGCGCGGAATACGGATGCGCCCGCATTCACCGCAAAGCGGTGCAATTCGTCATTGTCGCGGATGGCATCCAGATCGGTGTCCACCAATTGCACGAAAAATTGCTCGTTGCGCGCCTCGAACTCTGAAATTTCCGTGGCGACATTGGCCCGCGAAGAATAGCCCAGCATCCCGGCGGTAGAGCTTTGAATGCCCGGCCATGCGGGATAGGCCACCCAATAGCCCAGCGCCCAGATGACGGTAAGAATGAAAATCCACACCCACCAGCGCGGCATCGGGTTGTCATATTCCTCGATCCCGTCCCAGCTATGGCCCGTGGTGGGCGGGTCTTGCCGCAGCTGTGCCGCAGAGTCGGGATATTGCCGCGACGCAGGCGTGACCTTATTTTCCGGTATCTTGTTTTTTGGGTCGACCATCAGCGGGCCTCTTTTGGTTCGATGTGACGCCCCGCGCGGGGGGCAACGTCATCCCCGTCAGGCTTGTCATCATTGCGGAAAATCATGTTCGCGGTTTCATCATGCACCTTGTTCGCGCCGGGGCGCAGGATGTAGATGAACACCCCGATGAAAAAGCAGAACATGAACAGCAAATGCCAGCTATCGGCAAAGGCGCGCAGCCAAGTATAGGTTTCCATATGCGCCCCCTTACCGATTGGCCACGGGCACAAAGGTCTCAAAATCGACCAGAGTGCCAAGCATCTGCATATAGGCGATGATCGCATCCATTTCGGTCAGCTGTGGCTGGCCGTCAAAGTTGCGCTGCTGCGCGCCGGGGTAACGGTCTGCAACAGGGTCGCCAAATTCATCCACCTGCGCGAAGAAATCGCTGATCGCGTTTTCCATCATCTCATCGGTGTAGGGATGGCCCAGCACACGGTAAACACGCATGATGTCGCGCACATGCTCGGCATGCTCGCGGGTGAGCACCCGATCCATCATGAACCCGTAAGAGGGCATGATGGATTCCGGCACAACCGCGCGCGGGTCCATCATGTGCTGTACATGCCAGTCATCGCTATAGCGCCCGCCCAGACGGGCGAGGTCTGGCCCTGTGCGCTTTGATCCCCACTGGAACGGATGGTCATACATCGATTCCGCCGCCAGCGAGTAATGGCCATAGCGCTCCACCTCGTCGCGCATGGGGCGGATCATCTGGCTGTGGCAGACATAGCAACCTTCGCGCAGATAGATTTCCCGGCCCTTGATCTCCAGCGGGGAGTAGGGGCGCATGCCCTCCACTTTCTCGATCGTGTTGTCCAGATAGAACAGCGGCACGATCTGCACGATCCCCCCGATGGTCACGACCAGAAACGACAGCACCAAAAGCAATGTGGCATGTGTTTCGATTTTCTTGTGATGATCCAGAAGTCCCATCTCGCCCTCCGTTATTCAGCGGGCACTGCAGAGCCGGCACGGGCAGGCGAACGCTCTGCCGTGCTGGTCACAGTTTTCCACAGGTTGTAGCACATGATGATCGCGCCCAGCAGGAACAGCGTTCCGCCCAAGCCACGCACCACATACATCGGGAATTTCGCGGCAACCGTATCTGCGAAAGAGTTGACAAGGAAACCCTGCGCATCCACTTCGCGCCACATCAGGCCTTCCATGATCCCTGTCACCCACATAGAGGCCGCATAAAGAACGATCCCGATTGTGGCCAACCAGAAATGCCAGCTTACCAGACGCAGGCTATACAGCCCCTGCCGCTGCCACAGCTTTGGCACAAGGTAATACAGCATGCCAAAGGTGATCATGCCGTTCCAACCCAGCGCGCCGGAATGCACATGCCCGATTGTCCAGTCGGTGTAATGCGACAGCGAGTTTACGGCCTTGATGGACATCATCGGCCCTTCAAAGGTTGCCATCCCATAAAAGCCCACGGCCACCACCATCATCCGAATGATGGGATCGGTGCGCAGCTTGTCCCAAGCGCCAGACAACGTCATCAGGCCGTTTATCATGCCACCCCAAGACGGCATCCACAGCATGATCGAGAATGTCATCCCCAGCGTTTGCGCCCAGTCAGGCAGTGCGGTGTAATGCAAATGGTGCGGGCCTGCCCAGATATAGAGGAAGATCAATGCCCAGAAATGCATGATCGACAGTTTGTAGCTATAGACAGGGCGTTCGGCCTGCTTTGGGATGAAGTAATACATCATCCCCAGAAAACCGGCCGTCAGGAAAAAGCCCACCGCGTTATGGCCGTACCACCACTGGATCATGGCCGATTGCACACCCGACCAGACAGGCACGGATTTTGACCCCAAAACAGAGACGGGAATCGCGAGGTTGTTGATCAGGTGCAACATGGCCACAGTCACAATAAAGGCCATGTAGAACCAGTTGGCCACATAGATATGCGGCTCGCGGCGCTTGATGATCGTCCCCATGAACACCAGCAGGAACGCAACCCAGACAATGGTCAGCCACAGATCGGTCAGCCATTCGGGTTCGGCATATTCATTGCCTTGGGTAGAGCCAAGCACATAGCCGGTTGCGGCCATGACGATGAACAGCTGATAGCCCCAGAACACAAACCATGCGAGGCCCCCGCCCCATAGCCGCGCGGCAGACGTACGCTGCACGACATAAAAGGCCGAAGCGATCAGGGCGTTGCCCCCAAAGGCAAAGATTACCGCAGAGGTATGCAGGGGGCGCAGACGTCCGAAATTAAGATAGCCTTGCGCCCATTCAAAATTAAGTTGCGGCCAAGCCAGCTGGAAGGCGATAACAACCCCCACCAAGAACCCCACGACACCCCAAAGCGCCGTAGCGATCACGCCATACCGAATCGGCCCATCCATATATTCATTTGGATTTACTGCCGGAACAGGCTCTCCCACCCGGCGAATAAGCCATATGAGGGTCACAGCGCTTGCAAGCATGATGACCAGCATATGAATAAGATAAGGCAAATCGCGTGCCATGCTGGCGGCAATTGCAGCAACAACCACAACCACCCCCAGAACAGCAAGCTTAATGTAATCCCACATGTTCGCGTCCCTTTTTGTCGCCTCTGCCACCTTAAATATTCGCGGCAGAAACAGATTTGCATGATGCCTTTTGTCACGGGTCTCGAAAGAGGGCTTTGATTCAGGTCAAAAACTCTGCCCCGAACACTTGCGCGAGATCATCGCAGAGGTATTTTTTTTCAGGCAGCCTAGCAGCGCAATGCAGACACAAGGAGTTCCCGCCATGGCCTATAAATCCATCTGCACCTTTCTGGCCTCTGATACGGATGCCCAAGCGCAGTTAGACTCTGCCGTGCAAGTTGCCGCGCGCCATGACGCGCATCTGGAAGTCAGTTGTCTGGGCATAGACACAACCCAGAGTGTGGGGTTCTACGCAGGTGCCCCCGCAATCGTTTATCAGGATGCGCTGGATCAGGCGCGCAGCCGCGCAAGCGCGCTGGAAGAGATGGCGCGCAAACAGTTGCGCATGACCGATATCCGCTGGAGCGTGGATAACGCAGTACTGACATTGGGCGGGATCAACAGTTTTGTGGGCCTGAAATCAAGGTTTTGCGATCTGGTGGTGTTGCCGCGCCCCTATGGCACCGCGCGTGGCCCACAAGATGAAATCATCATAGAGGCGGCTTTGTTCGAAGGTGATGCCGCAGTTCTTATCCTGCCACAGCCCGGCGCGGCGCTGCCAGATTTCGGCAAGACCGTGCTTGCCTGGAACCAGAGCGACGAATCCCTGAAGGCCGCCCGCGCAGCCCTGCCGCTGCTGAAACAGGCCGATCTGGTGAATATTGTGGTGATCGATCCGCCCAGCCACGGCCCCGAACGCTCAGACCCCGGCGGCCTGCTTACCCAGATGCTGGTGCGCCACGGCGTGGAGGTGGAAGTCTCGGTGGTGGCGCGCACCCTGCCGCGCATCAGCGATGTGCTGCGACGTCATGCCACAGATCAGGCCGCCGATCTGCTGGTGATCGGGGCCTATAGCCATTCACGCTTGCGACAGGCCATTCTGGGGGGCACAACCCGCAACCTTCTGGAAGAAACCGACCTGCCGCTGTTCATGGCACGCTAAAGGCGGCGGCAGGCATCCGGGCCTGCCGCAGCGCAATTTCGGCCTCTATCACAAACAACGCATCTTTGTGAAATGGTGCCATAAAGGCGGGTGCGGCGTTCAGATCGCGCCGCACAGCCCCGGCATAGGCCAGCAAATCCGCCATGCTCATCTGGCGCAGCCCGGCAAGAAAGCGGCCATATTGCGCCGCATCATAGATCACCAGCTCTTGCGGCACGCTATCGGGCAGCAAGGGCAGGGCAAGGGGCGTATTGGCCCCAAGACTGGTGACAAGGAAATTGCGCGCATTGGCCATCTGCCAAAGCCCCCGCTCCAGCGCGACCCCGGACAGAAACGCCACGCCCAGCGCCGATGTCAGCAACAGACCGCGCCACGTGCGCGGGGCCATAGCACCCGGACGCGCAGATATGGCCAGAGGCGCAGGCCGCTGCACAGCGCGGGCGGCCAGCATCACAGGCTGATCCCTGTCCCAATCGAATGGGCGCGAGGGTGAGAGCGGGCCAAGCCCCGGCAGGTGCAGGGGCTGTGTCATTGGTACGGCCCTTTGGCGCGGCAATACGATTGAAAACTGATAACACGCATGAACGTCCTCCACCGATACATAGACCGAGGGCAAGCAAAGCCCCCCATAGCGCCCAACACACCAGCCAGACGCGGCGGATTAAGGACAAAATCAGGGAATGTCAGAGATTTCGGGGCAATGCCCGACATAGTCGCGCCACAATGTCAAAGACAGGCAAAGGCGCGCTGCCCTGACCAGCCAGACAGCACCTTGCCCGCAAGGCCCGGTCTGGCACCCGCCTTTGTAACACGACGAGAGCGGGTGACGGTTTGGGCGCAGGGCGCAGGGCGCAGACAATCCCCCGCCCGCCTGATCACCGCGCCAAACCCGGTGAACACGGGCCAAGGGCCGCCCCATGATCAAGGCCGCCCCTTTGCCTTGCAAAGCGGCCCCTTCGTGACAGGGAGAATCGGAAAAATGGGGCGCCTTTACCGACTGGCTAGCGCGTGTCGCATTCACGCGACCCACTCTAACTCTATGTGGTCGCATGTCTTTTTGCGCAAAACCGGTTACCAGTTTTGCGCGACATACTCTATTATCAGATCAGAAACCCACCATCCGAATCATCGCCCGTCTCTTCCAGCAATGCGTCGAAATCCGGGATCACGATCTGGCGTTTGCCCTCGGTCACGATCAACCCTTCCTTGCGCAGGGCCGACACCTGCCGACTGACGGTTTCCAGCGTCAGGCCCAGATATTCCGACATCGCTTCGCGCGTCAGGGGCAGATCGAACCGCAATTCCCCGTCCGAGGCGCTAAGTTGCAATGCCGCATCGCGCCGCGCGATGATACAGATCAGGCTTGCGATTTTCTCGCGCGCGGTCTTGCGGCCCAGAAGCAGCATCCATTCGCGCGCTGCGTCCAGTTCATCCAGCGTCATCTCCAGCAGCCGCTGACCAATATGGGGGGTGCGCAGCATCATCTCTTCAAACGGCTTCTTGCGGAAGCAGCACATCACCAGATCCGTGGCCGCCGTCACATCATAAGCCGATGTCTCGCGCCCCGGCCGGCCTGCAAAATCCGATGGCAGCAACAGCCCCACCATTTGGCGCCGCCCGTCTTCCATGGTCTGGCTGAGCGTGGCAATGCCGGTAACAACGGATGCCACAAAATCCATCTTGTCGCCCGCCCAGACAACGGTCTGGCCCGCCTCGAAACTGCGGTAGTATTTGATCTGCTCCAGTTGCGTCAGTTCATCCGCTTCGCAGCGCGCACAGACGGCACGGTGACGAATTGGACAATCCTTGCATTCCTGCGAAAAAGAGAGCGGTTTGGGCGAGACTCTGGTCATGGTTTTGATCTACATCAATGTGTCAGTTCGGGGCGTAAAGTAAACGTAACCTCATGTCTCATTTAAAGCAACTTTCAGAGTTGGGTTTGTTTGACGCTCGTGTACCACGGTACACCAGATACCCGACTGCACCGCAATTCTCTTCCGAGTTTTCGGGCGAGATATTCTCGCAATGGATTGCACAAATTCAACCGGGAAGCGCAATCTCTCTTTACCTGCATGTGCCCTTCTGCCGCAGGCTGTGCTGGTTTTGCGCCTGCCGCACGCAAGGCACAAGCCATGATGCGCCCGTGCTGGCCTATGCCGAAACCCTGCACCGCGAGTTGGAATTATTCCGCAAGTTGCTGCCAAAGGGCGTGACACTGTCGCGCCTGCATTGGGGGGGGGGTACTCCCCCAATGGTACCGCCCGAATCCATGCGCAAACTGGCCGCGCATGTGTTCGATATCGCGCCACTTGCCGAAGGCGGGGAATTCTCTGTCGAGATTGACCCGAATGAGATTGACGAAGCCCGGCTGGATGCGCTGGCCGAAGCAGGGCTGACCCGCGCCTCGATCGGGGTGCAGGATTTTGACAGCGAGATCCAAAGCATTATCGGGCGCGACCAGAGTTTCGAGATTACGAAATCTACCGCCGATGCAATCCGAGCGCGCGGAATTCGCAGCCTGAATGTGGATATCCTTTATGGCCTGCCCAAGCAGACCCAGCGCCGCATGGCCGATTCCGTGCAAAAGCTGCTCTCGCTGAACCCGGATCGCATTGCGCTTTATGGCTATGCGCATGTGCCATGGATGGCACGCCGCCAACAGATGATCCCGTCAGACACCCTGCCCCGGCCCGAAGAACGGCTTGATCTGTTTGAAACCGCGCGCCGTTTGCTGATCTGGGATGGCTATGACGAAATCGGGATCGACCATTTCGCCCGCCCGCATGACGGGCTGTCTGTGGCAGCCAGCACCGGCAAATTGCGGCGCAATTTTCAGGGCTACACGGATGATCTGGCCCCCGTTCTGGTGGGGCTTGGCGCTTCGTCCATCTCGCGGTTTCCGCAAGGGTTTGCGCAAAATGCCCCGGCCACCGCGAATTGGAAAAAGGCTGTGGAAGCGGGCGAGTTCTCGACCACACGGGGGCATGAATTCAGCGCGAGCGATATCTGGCGCGGCCGCGCGATAGAAGCGTTGATGTGCGATTTCCGCCTGTCACGGGCGGAATTGATCGAGAGCTATGGCGCAGATGCCCAAAGTCTGGATGCCCTGCTTCAAAAGGTGGCCAACCGCTTTGGCAGCTTCGTGAAGCTCAGGGGCGACAGTCTGGAAATCACGCAGGAAGGAAAGCCGCTGACGCGGATGATTGCCACCCTGTTTGATGAATATGCCATGGACAAGGCAGGCCACAGCTCGGCCGTGTGAGGGCAGAGAATGGCCCGCGCCCGTGTTGGCACCCTGTTTGAAGGTTCCGCCATGATGGGCAGGTATGTGGGGGGTGCAGACGGTCGGGAAAGCTGCGCATTGCTGGGCAACGGCACCCCTTAAGGCATCATACACACCACAGGGCAGCGCCCGACCGCGGGTGGGCGCTCTGACAGCGGTGGTCTGCACTTTATGGCACAATCCCCCGTGACCTCAATCCCCGCGCAGGTGGCGGCAAAGCGCCCGCCCAAGGGGCGGTCGGGCGCTGCCCGGGGGGGCTTCGCCCCCTGTTAACCGGGCTTGGTGCGGGGATTGGCCGGGGAAAGAGTGAATGTCCCCAACATGCTCAAACCCGCCCCTTGGCTAGCCTCTGTGGGGCGCAGCCGCCCTACCCCTCTTCCACAAAGCGCAACAGGCGCGGCAGACATATCCGCTTGAGATCATAATTTTCGACAATCGTCTTGCGCGCCGCCGCGCGCAGGGGGCGATAGCGTTCTGGTGTGGCAAGCGCTGAAATCAGCGTGTCTGACCAGCCTTCGATATCGAAAA
>JAIUNA010000007.1 GCA_022565265.1 Roseinatronobacter sp.
AAGCGTTTCATACTCGGTGAAATCCCCAGAGGGGGCAAACCCTGTCTCGGTATCAACGACCTCTATTATCACAGGTGCGCTGGCGAGCTCCGCGCAGGCCGCACGGGCCAGCGCCAGAAAGGCGCTGTCCACCAGCAGCACCTTGGCCCCGCCATGCCCCAGAATGTAACTGACGGTGTCCACATCCAGCCGGGTATTGATGGCATTCAGCACCGCACCGCAGGCGGGCACGCCGAAATGCGCTTCGGCATGGGCGGGAATGTTGGGAAGGATGGTCGCGACCACATCGCCCGGCCGCACCCCGTGTTGCGCCAAGGCCGAGGCAAGCCGCGAGACGCGCAGCGCATAATCTTTGTAGCTGCGCCGCATGCGCCCATAAACCAGCGCCTCGCGCCCTGCAAACAGATCGGCCGCCCGGCGCAGATGTGAAAGCGGGGTCAGCGCCACATGATTGGCTGCGCATTTCTCAAGCCCGGTTTCATCGTCAAGCCAGCCCATGCGCGCCCTCCCTTTTCCACATGGCCCGGCACCTCTGCCGCCACGTTTTCTCCCTTTGGCAATTTAACGCGTTGTGCCCTTAAAAAGTCCAGAGAATTTCGTGCTTTCGCCGTTTCGGGATTGCAAACAATCCGCATAAGAACAGGAGATTTACTTCAACAACTGAGACAGAGGATACGATCATGTTTGCATTTCCCGCCTCAGTACCCCAGTATGCTGCGCGTTTTGGCAGCTTTGACGATTTCGAGAATGGCCTATCTGTTGGCGATATGGCCGAATTCCTGCCCCACAAGCCCGCCTTGCGCGATACAGGGCTTCTTTCAGGTGCGATGGTGGCCAATCAAACTGGCTGGGTCGCGGTGGAAACAATCCGCCCCGGTGATCTGGTTCTGACCTTTGATCACGGCATGCAGCGCGTGTTGGAAGCGCGCAATATCCGGGTGCGCCGCACCACGACAGGGGGCGCAAAGGCTTTCACCATGTTTCTGCCCAAAGGGGCGATTGGCAACCGTTCCGATTTGCAGGTCATGCCGATGCAAGAGGTGATCTTCGAATCCGACAAGGCCGAGAGCCTTTATGGCGATCCCTTCGTTCTGATGCCCGCGCTGATGCTGGAGGGGTATAACGGCATTTGCAAGCGGCCGATCGAGGCCGAGATCAGTGTCTCTGTGCTGGTGTTTGCGTCTGAAGAAATTGTTCATACCAATGGCGGCATGCTCACCCTTGCGCCCTGCCAGATTTCATCAGAGGCAATGGGTTTCGCACGGCCCGCCCCAGAGGCCATCTATCCAAGGTTGAGCATTTCGCAGATACGACGGTTGGCAGATTGGCGCAAATTCACTGTCAGTAAAGCCGCCTTTGGGCCGCAAACTCTGGATGAAATTTGCCAAAAACTGGAGCAGCAGCTGTGCTGACCCCCTTTTTGTATGGCCTTGCCATGAAAAGGCCGCAAAAACTGCCCGGTTTTGCCAAATGATCAGTGTTCATTAATCCTTAACCACGAATCCCCTTCTGGCGGAATTTTCACCCCGGATTATTCAACCATAGAGAGAGTAACATGCCGCAATTCTCTTCCTCGATCCAAGAATTTGCCACGCGCCTGAGCAGCATGTTAGAGGCGCGACGGGCAGAGCCTGACACCCAAACCGCCCCCGCCACCGGCGGCACGATCCGTGAGATCGGGCTTGTTGCCGGCTCTATGGTTGCCACCCAGACGGGGTGGTGCGCGATAGAACGCATCATGCCCGGCGATCAGTTGCTGACCTTTGATAACGGGATGAAACCCGTTGTTGAAAACCGCTTTACAGTGATCCGCCGTGCAGAACTGCCCGAAGCGAAAGCGTTTCTGATGTATGTACCCGCCGGGGCGCTGGGCAACAGGGCGGAGATGCATGTTTTGCCCATGCAAGAGCTGGTGTTGGAATCTGACAGGGCAGAAGCCTGTTATGGTGATCCTTTTGTGCTTATTCCGGCCTTGCTTCTGGAGGGCTATAAGGGCATTCGCAAAACCCCCATCACAGGGGATCTACGGGTGCATATGCTGACTTTCACATCCGAACAGATCATCCAGATCAATGGCGCTTTGCTGGCGCTTGCGTCCAGCAAAGCCTGTCTTTCACCCTTTGCAGAAACGATCGCAGCCGAATCCCAGCGCTACCCGCGTCTGACCCATGCGCAGTTGCGTCAGGCGATTGATCGCCGCGCGATATGCCGCGATGCCGCCCGCGCGGCTTTTGGGGCGCAAAGCGTGGACGAGACCTATGCAGCACTGACAGCGCGGATGTAGGCAGCATCGCGCGCTCTGCCGGCCTGCATTTGACCCTCTCTTGGGGCAAGAATGCTTTGTCGTTGCTACTCTTGCGCTTTTGGCGGGCTGGCTGTGCGCAGGATCGTTTCGCCCCAAGCCAGCTCTTGTTTCAGATCCTCGATCGCCTCTTCCAATTCGTCGCGCTTGCGTTCCATCTCTGCAAGATGAGCATAAGCGATTTCGCAAGTGCGCCGCAATTGGCGTAATTCGCTGTCATCGCGGTCATACATATTCAGTAATTCACCAATTTCATCCAGAGTGAAGCCAAAGCGCTTGCCGCGCAGGATCAGCTTCAGTCGGGCCTCTTCGCGGCGCGAAAACAGCCGGTGCTGGCCGTCTCGCTGCGGAAACCGCCGCCCGCTTGCCTCGTAAAAGCGTAAAGTGCGCGGCGTGACGCCGTATTCAGCGCACATCTGGCGAATGGTTTTTACATCTTCGGGCATATCGCCTCTCTCTTTGGGCGCAATCTTGCAGCGCTTTGAGATTACAGTGTATGCCAGTTGACGTAAACGTAACGTGACGCAGGATGCCACACAAGCTTGTGACCGCTGTCAGGGCAAATTGCGCAATTCGATTTCCGCCTGAGCGCGCAATCTGTCCAGATCGCTTATAGCATTTTGCAGGTCTGCGGCCTGCGCGCGCAGTGCCAGCAACTGGCGGTCGGCCATATCAAGCCAAGCGCGCAGTTGCGGGGCAGTGCCCTCTTTTTGATAGATTTCCAGCCATTGGCGGATTTCTTCCAGCGAAAACCCGAAGCGGCGCCCGCGCATGATCAGCGTCATCCGCGCCACTTCGCGGGATGTGTAAAAGCGGCTTCGGCCTTCTTTTTCCGGGCTGAGCAGTTCAAGATATTCATAATATCGCAATGTGCGCGGTGTGACCTCAAAGCGCGCGCACATCTCTTTGAAAGTCAGTCTTGTTTCGGACATGGGGTGCTCTTGTTGGTGAAATCCGCACAGCCGCATGCTATGCGCGCGATTGGGGGGATGCAATTCGCTTGCGCCCTTGCCATTGGGGGTAATTCCGGCACAGATAGGGCATCTGCGATGACAGTCAGGCCCCGATATGACCGAAATCAGCCCGCAAGAGTTTATAAATGCGCTGCCATTCGCGCGCGCGCTTGGCATGCGTCTGGACGCGCTGGGCGATGGGCGCGCGCAAATTTCCATGCCGTGGGATGCGCGCTTTATTGGTGATCCGGCCACGGGTGTTATTCATGGTGGTGCAGTTTCGGCGCTGATGGATACATGCGGCGGCGCGGCGGCGCTGTCTTATCCCGGCGCAACCACCACGGCCACGATTGATCTGCGCATAGATTACATGCGCGCGGCCACACCCGGCCAGCGCATTACCGCGCGTGCCGAATGCTACCATGTGACGCGCCGTGTGGCCTTTGTGCGCGCAACTGCCCATGATGACGACAGCGCCAATCCCGTTGCCACGGCCACAGGCGCTTTCACCTTCGATCACAAGGCGCACCCATGATCCGGCCCGAACCTGTGCAGCATGTCAAACACCGCCGCGATCTGGCGTTGAAAACGCTGGTGGGTGCCGTGCCCTATGCGGGCTTTCTGGGCATTGTCTTTGAGCGCCACGGCGATGAGCTGACGGCCATCCTGCCTTATGATGACAAGCTGATTGGCAATCCTGATCTGCCAGCCATTCATGGGGGGGTGATTGCCTCCTTTCTGGAAGTGGCCGCGATTATAGAGCTAAGCTGGGCCATGCTGTGGGATGCGCTTGAAAGCGGGCGCTTGCGGCCCGAAGATATGGCGGCCAATTTGCCGCGCCTGCCCAAGACCATAGATTTCTCTGTGGATTATCTGCGCACCGGGCTGCCGCGGGATGCTTATGCGCGTGCGCGGGTCAATCGGTCGGGGCGGCGCTATGCCTCTGTCCATGTCGAGGCATGGCAGGATAATCGCGCGCGCCTGTTTGCGCAGGCCACAGGGCATTTTGTCATGCCGCAAAGCGCGGATGACTGATCAGGTAGGCCTGAGCAACAGGCGGATTCTGCGCATTGCTGTTCCCATTGTGCTGGCCAATATCTCGGTTCCCTTGCTGGGTGCTGTGGATACAGGCGTGGTGGGCCAGATGGGGGCGGCGGCGCCCATCGGCGCGGTGGGTTTGGGCGCGATTATCCTGACATCAATCTACTGGATTTTCGGGTTTTTGCGCATGGGCACAACCGGGCTTGTGGCACTGGCCACAGGCGCGGGTGATCTGACTGAGAGCGGTGCAATCCTGACGCGCGGTGTCATGATCGGGCTGGCCGCCGGGGCGGTGATGGTGGCGGGGCAGGCGCTGATCATGGCGCTGGCCTTTCGCATCGCGCCCGCAAGCGCAGAGGTGGAGGCGCTGGCGCGGGAGTATCTGGCCATTCGCATCTGGGGCGCGCCTGCCACAATCGCGCTATATGCGGTTACAGGCTGGCTGATTGCCACAGAGCGCACGCGCGGTGTGCTGGTGCTGCAACTCTGGATGAACGGGCTGAATATCGCGCTGGATTTATGGTTCGTGCTGGGCTTGGGCTGGGGCGTGCAGGGCGTGGCGGTGGCCACGCTGATATCTGAAATCACTGCACTGGGCTTGGGCCTGTGGCTGTGCCGCGCGGCCTTTGCAGGGGCGCAATGGCGCGATTGGGGCCGCGTGTTTGACCGCGCGCGCCTGCTGCGCATGTGGCAGGTGAATTCTGATATCATGCTGCGCACAATCGCGCTGCAAGGGGCGATGACTGGGTTTGTCTTTACCTCTGCCGGGTTTGGCGATGTGGAATTGGCAGCAAACCAGATTCTCTGGCAATTCCTGATGATCACCGCCTATGCGCTGGATGGCTTTGCCTTCGCTGCCGAGGCGCTGGTGGGGCAGGCGGTGGGGGCGCGCGCTGTGGCGATGATGCGCGCGGCCAGCCTGCGCGCAAGCCTTTGGGCGCTGGGCGGCGGGGTGCTGATGGGCCTTGGCTTTTGGGGGCTTGGGCCAGTGCTGATTGATCTGATGGCGATTGACACGGATGTGCGCGCGGCCGCGCGTGCCTATCTGCCGTTTGTGGTCGTGCTGTCGGTGCTGGGGGTGGGGGCCTATATGCTGGATGGCATTTTTATAGGGGCAACCGGCACGCGCGAGATGCGCAATACAGTGGTTTTGGCCGTGGCCATTTATGGGCTGATCTTGTGGTTGGCAGTGCCTGTCTGGGGCAATCCCGCACTTTGGGGGGCGTTGATGGTGCTGAACCTGCTGCGTGGGGTATTCTTGGCCGCACTTTACCCAAGCCTTGAGCGGCGCGTGGCGCGGGGTGGCTAAAGCCAGCGGTCGCGGTCTGTGCCCACAGCTTCGGACACGCTGCCAAAACCATCGCGCGCAAGCAGCGCCAACAGCCCCTGATTGATCCGCGAGACCAGCGACAACCCCTCATAAACCAGCGCTGAATAAAGCTGCACCGCACAAGCCCCGGCGCGGATTTTTGCATAGGCATCTTCGGCGCTGCCAATGCCGCCCACACCGATAAGCGGGATTTCCCCAGCTGTCAGATGGGACAGCTTCGCCAGCACGCGCGTGGACATTTCAAACAATGGCGCGCCAGATAGACCGCCTTTCTGGCCGGAATGTGCACTTTTCAAACCTTGGCGCGTGATTGTGGTATTGGTTGCAATGATCGCGTCAATCTGCGCGGCCTTCGCCACTTCGGCAATTTCGGCTATTTCGCTATCGCTCAGGTCGGGGGCGATTTTCAGGAAAACGGGGATCGGGCGGGCCAGTCCCGCGCGCGCCTGCATCACCCCTGCCAGAAGCGCGGCCAAAGCCTCGGCCCCTTGCAGATCACGCAGGGATTCGGTGTTGGGGGATGACACATTCACAGTGGCAAAATCCAAGCTTGCCCCGCAGCGCCGCAGCACTGTGGCAAAATCTGCCGCGCGGTCGGGGCTATCTTTGTTTGCGCCCAGATTCAGGCCCAACACCATGCCTTGGGGCCGGTTATCCAGCCGCGCGGCAATCGCCCCTGTCCCGTCGTTGTTAAACCCGAAGCGGTTGATCACTGCGCGATCTTCTGGCAGGCGATACAGACGGGGCCGGGGGTTGCCTTCTTGCGGGCGGGGTGTGGCTGCACCCACCTCGACAAAACCAAAGCCCACGCGCGCCAACCCGGCCAGCGCGGTTGCGTTTTTGTCAAAACCTGCGGCCAGACCCACCGGATTTGGCAGATCAAGCCCTGCAAGCCGCACCTGCAGCTTGGCAGAGCGCACAGGCGCAGGCAGGGGCGCAAGCCCAAGCCGCAATGCTTTTAGGGCCAGCCCATGCGCTGTTTCAGGATCAAACTGGCGCAAAATGGCCATGCCTGCGGTTTCCAGCATGCTCATATCAGGGCCTGTGGGAATATATGGCCCGTGGCCCCCAGCGGCAAGGATGTATCCCAAACCACATCCGACAGGCGCAACGGGCGGTATAAATGCGGAAACAGCGCCCCGCCGCGCGAGGGTTCCCATTTCAGGGCATCGCCAAGCTGTGTTACATCGCAAGCCACAAGCACAAGATCGCCTTCGCCTGCAAAATGCTTGGCGGCGGTTTCCATCACCTGTTGGGCGGTGGAGAAGTGGATATAGCCATCTGCCAGATCAACCGGCGCGCCAAGGCTTTCGCCAGCAGCGACAAGGGCGTTCCATTCGGGGCGGCGGAAAATCTTGTAAATCAGCATGGCGTTCTCATGCCCAAAGCTGGCGCCAAGGTCAACGGGTCAGAGCGGGCCAGCAAGGCGTTCTTCACTCAGCAGTACATTGGCATCTACCCCGCCCACGCCGGGCAAGGTCATGATGCGCCGGCGCCAAACACGCTCGAAATCCGACAGATCGCGCGCCACCACGCGTAAGCGGTAGTCATAAAGCCCCAGCACATGCTGAACCGTCTGCACTTCGGGAATGGCGGCAACCGCGCGCTCGAAATCAGGCAGGCTGACGCGGCCCTTGGCGGCAAGGCTGATCCCCAGAAAGACAGTGACACCAAAACCCAGCGCCGCCAGATCAAGATCCAGCCGCTGCCCGGCAATCGCCCCCTCATCGCGCAACCGCTTTATCCGCCGCCATGTGGCAGGCTGGCTTAGCCCCAGCTTGCGCCCCAAAGCCCCCGCCGATTGCGTGGCATCCTCTGCCAGCGCGCGCAAAATGGCGCGGTCAATCTCATCCAGCGCAATCATAGCGGCAGGCTTTCGGCGGATTTTATGTCAGACAGATGCATCAGCGCTTCCAGATCGGCGATATGGGGCAGGGGTAGAATGCGGTCGCGGTAGATTTGCTGATAATGCGCCATATCGCGGGCGATCACATTCAGACGCACATCCACACGGCCCAGAAATGTCTGGATTTCCAGAACTTCCGGCACCAACCGCGCGGCGGCGATAAAATCATCAAAGGCGCGTGGGTTGGTTTTGTCCAAGGTAATACGCAGCGAGACTTCAACCTCATAGCCCAAGGCCCGCCAGTTGATCACGGCGCGCTGGCCGCGCAAAATACCTGCCCCGCGCAACCGTTCCAGCCGCCGCCAGCAGGTAGCCTCTGTCAGGCCTGCGCGCGCGGCCACGTCTGCCGTGCTGGCTTCGGGGGTGGCAATAAGCTGGCGCAAGAGGCGGCGGTCGCTGTCGTCAATGAGCATGAATTTTCCAGTATTTAGATATATCACGCATGATATTCTCTACATTTGCCAAAATTATGCAGAAAATGAAACCAAAACCTGCCCATTTTCACTATACTGCGGGCAAATAAATCAAGAGGAGGACGGCCAATGCGCGTCTATTATGATCGTGACTGTGATGTAAACCTGATCAAGGACAAGAAAGTCGCCATTTTGGGCTATGGCAGCCAAGGCCATGCCCATGCGCTGAACCTGCGCGATTCTGGTGCGAAAAACCTTGTTGTCGCCCTGCGCGAAGGCTCGCCCAGTGCCAAGAAAGCCGAAGGCGAAGGCCTGAAGGTGATGGGCATTGCCGAAGCTGCCGCGTGGTGTGATGTGATCATGTTCACCATGCCCGACGAATTGCAGGCGGAAACCTACAAAAAATATGTGCATGACAATCTGCGCGAAGGCGCGGCGATTGCCTTCGCGCATGGTTTGAACGTGCATTTCGGCCTGATCGAACCCAAGCCCGGTGTGGATGTTATCATGATGGCCCCCAAAGGCCCCGGCCATACTGTGCGCGGCGAATATACCAAAGGCGGCGGCGTGCCCTGCCTTGTTGCGGTACATCAGGATGCAACCGGCAAGGCTATGGAAATCGGCCTGAGCTATTGCTCTGCCATCGGTGGCGGGCGTTCGGGGATTATTGAAACCAATTTCCGTCAGGAATGCGAAACCGATCTGTTCGGAGAACAAGCGGTTCTCTGCGGTGGTCTGGTAGAGCTGATCCGCATGGGCTTTGAAACACTGGTCGAGGCGGGCTACGAGCCTGAGATGGCGTATTTCGAGTGCCTGCACGAAGTGAAACTGATTGTGGATCTGATTTATGAAGGCGGGATCGCCAACATGAATTATTCGATCTCCAACACTGCCGAATATGGTGAATATGTCTCTGGCCCGCGCATCCTGCCGTATGAAGAGACCAAGAAGCGTATGAAAGACGTTCTGACCGATATTCAGACCGGCAAATTCGTGCGCGACTTCATGCAGGAAAATTCGGGCGGCCAGCCCTTCTTCAAGGCCACACGCCGCATCAATGACGAGCACCAGATCGAACAGGTGGGCGCAAAACTGCGCGCCATGATGCCATGGATCGGATCGTCCAAGATGGTGGACAAATCGCGCAACTAAGGCTTTTGCCGCGCGCTCTCGCCCCTCTGCCCTGCGGCAGGGGGGCTTTTTTTGCCCCGCTATTCTGGGAATACCTGAAGGCGTACCAGCGTTGTCAGTGGCAGGCCAAGCGTGGTGAAGGCTGCAAGCGACAACTGACTACCACTGCCCGCGGGCGTGCCGGAGGGTTGCAATTCCACCCGCAGCGCCGCCCCGCCATCTTGCACCACAATCCGGCCGGGCATGGCGCGTGTGACAAGCCCTGTGCGCAACCAAAGCCCCGGCTCTGCCGGGCTGCCGAGGCTGGCCAATGTCTCGCCCAGTGCAGCACCTGTGGCCGGGCCGGGCGCAAGCGCTGCGGCGCGATCCTGCGCGCTGGTGCGATCCAGCGCTTCGGGGCGCAGACCACCCGCACCCAATCCGGCGATACTGCCAGAGGGGCGTGATTG
This sequence comes from Roseinatronobacter sp., assembly GCA_022565265.1. GTDB lineage: Bacteria > Pseudomonadota > Alphaproteobacteria > Rhodobacterales > Rhodobacteraceae > Roseinatronobacter. The sequence continues at coordinate 9,526 of JAIUNA010000007.1, forward strand.
TGGGCGCGCTGTATCCGCCTGTGGCTGTTGGGCGACCACCGCTGTGGGCTGGTCGGGGGGCGCGGCGCTGCGCGACAGGAAATTGAGATTCTGACAGGCCGAAAGCGCAAGCGCTGCAGCCAGGATCGTGAGAAAGGGGCTATTGGTTTTCATAAGAACCAAGAGTAATCCGAAAGCATGAGTGTGACAATGCGCTTCCCCCTTGTCTGACGGTGCAGTGATGGCTAGGTTTTCTTTTATGACAGCACCCTTGATCGATCCATTCGCCCGCCCCATTTCGTACCTGCGCGTCTCGGTAACAGACCGCTGTGATTTTCGGTGTGTGTATTGCATGGCCGAAAACATGTCCTTTCTGCCCAAGAAAGAGTTGCTGACGCTGGAAGAGCTGGACAGGCTTAGTACCGCCTTCATCCAACTTGGGGTGCAGAAGCTGCGTATCACCGGGTGCGAGCCTTTGGTGCGCAAGGGGATCATGACATATTTCGACTCCATGGCACGGCATCTGCAAAGCGGCCAGTTGCGGGAATTGACGCTGACCACAAATGGCAGCCAGCTACGCCGCTTTGCACAAGATCTGGCTGCGTGCGGGGTACAGCGGATCAATGTGTCCCTCGATACGCTGGATGACAAGAAATTCGCCGATATTACGCGCTGGGGCAAACTCTCTCAGGTGCTGGACGGGATCGAGGCCGCGCAAGAGGCCGGGATGCGCGTGAAGATCAATGCGGTGGCGTTGAAAGGGTTCAACGAGGATGAACTCTTTGCGCTGCAAGAGTGGTGCGCCGCGCAGCAAATGGATCTGACCTTTATCGAGGTTATGCCCATGGGCGATCTGGGCAATGAAGACAGGCTCGACCAGTATTGGGCGCTAAGCGACCTGCGCGCAAGGCTGGCAGAGCGTTTCACGCTGGTTGATCTGGCAGAGCGCACGGGCGGGCCAGCCCGCTATGTGCGGCTGGAAGAAACAGGCCAGAAGATTGGCTTCATCACACCGCTGACGCATAATTTTTGCGAAAGCTGCAACCGCGTGCGGCTAACCTGCACGGGAGAGCTGTATATGTGCCTTGGCCAGGAGGATATGGCCGATCTGCGCGCGCCGCTGCGCACATCATCCGACCCGCTGATGTTGGAAGACGCCATCCGCGCAGCGATTGCGCGCAAGCCCAAGGGGCATGATTTTGACTATTCGCGCCAGCGTGTTGATGGGCAGGTCTCGCGCCATATGAGCCATACTGGCGGATAACTCCGCCCGCGCGCTGTCAGACGGGCGCGCGCAATTTTCCGTGTCAATGTGGCGTGGCCGGTGGACAGTTTCCTGTCTTTGTGGCTAGTGCTGTGAAAGTTCTGTTCGGGCCTGCGCGTTCATGCGTTTTCTTGCCTTTTTCCTAAGTCTGTTTCTGCTCTGTGGGGGGCTGGGCCTGTTCGGGTCTCAGGCCAAGTCTGGCGCAGTGACAGAGATGCCGGGCGGCGTTGCGGCGCTTATGCCTGGATCAGAACCTGTCGGGCGCGATTGTCCCACCACTGGGCCAGATGCCGCCGAAACCGATATGGCACGTGCCTCCGGCGCGGGGGGTATCGCCGCGCTTGCCTTGGCGCAATGTCCCGCGCGAATTTTATCCCTGTTATCGCCTTATCTCCACGCGCAGGCGAACCCCGCCCGCGCGCCGCCGCCGCATAGTTTTCCGACATGAAGCAATCGGCCTGCCTTGCGGGCCGTGATCTGGCGTTTGGAAATGGAGAAAGCAGATGGACACTCTGCGTTTGTGGCTGGTACTGGGGTTTTTCCTGGGGACAGCGGTATATACTGTGGCGGTTATGGTGCTTCAGCCCGTCTGATGGGCGCTGGCATTTTCGCCGGGGGAGACAGGCATTGGCCTTGGGCAGGAAGGGCTGTCCGGGCCTGAGCCGGTTTTATTTGGCAGGGGTTTGGCCACGCAACTGGCATGGTCAGGCAGCGCAAGTCTTTTGGCAGGGTAGGGCGCTTCACTACCTTATCCTGCCCCATCCGCACCGCGCTTCACCCGCGCTTGACAGAAGATATTTCCGCTTGCACCCGCCCGCAGATATGGATATCGCATGCGCCACGGAGAGGTGCCGGAGTGGTCGAACGGGGCGGTCTCGAAAACCGTTGTCCCTTTACGGGGACCCAGGGTTCGAATCCCTGTCTCTCCGCCAAAATCACTTATCTACTTTCCGCCAAATATTTGTTTTTACTATATTTTCTGCGTTTTTTTCTCCACCCGCTCGATATTTGCAATACAATATGCATTACAATCTGTGATACACTATCCCCAAGACAATCATGGGCGCAGGCATGGCAATCACAACACGTAGCGGTTCGAAGAAGGGAACTCTGTATCTCTATAACCGCGTGCCGAAGCGGTTCGAGTCGATAGAGCCGCGCCAGTTTGTCTGGGTCAGCCTTCATACAGATTCACTTTCGGTTGCCAAAACCAAGGAAGCTGCGACTTGGGAGCAGATGATTGCAGCATGGGAAGCCAAGCTGGCAGGTGACAGCACCGACGCCGAACAGCGCTTCGCCGCCGCGCGCGAGTTAGCCGAAGCGAGAGGTTTTCGCTATATGCGCGCCGATCAGGTTGCTAAGCTGCCACTGGACGAGCTGAGCGACAGGTTCGAGTCGGCCAATTGCATCGCCCTCGCCTGCATCACAGCATGGAGGATATTCTGGATGACGATGTTGCGCAGAGCCGAACCGACCGGTGCCCCCACCTCCGTCTTCACTGAAGCCGAGCTCGCACTGCTCGACAGCGCCAGAGTTACAGCAACACCCGGCCAGACCCGTGATCTGGATTTCTACATCACAGCCGTCGCCAAGCTTGGTGGCTATCTCGCCCGAAAACAAGATGCGCCACCCGGAACCACGGTCCTATGGCGCGGCTTCTCTCGCCTCGCCTCGCCGATATCATCATCGGTTCGAAGCCGCACAGGCCAGTCAACGTGGCCAAACTTGTGGGTAATTGAAAGGACCAGAGAACGCTTACGTTTCGCGCATCCCCGAAATGTCCGGTCCAGCACGCAAACGGATTGGTGATGCTATGGCAGTCCAGACACGCGCGCTGGCTGAGGCGCTGGAGATGGACATCGATATCCCCAAGCGCGATCTGGTCGTCATAAACCGACCTTGAGTCCAAAAGCACCCGAGATGCTGGATAGACGAACGCGGACCGATCAACCATGGCGCGCAGAATGTTCAACGTGCAGTGACGCGAAAAACGCGTTGTGGGCTCACCCCGCTGCGGATAAATTCCATGCCAGCCGACTCCAGTGCCATCCTTTCAGCGTAAAAGCGGGCCGTCCTGATCCAGATAATCGGTATCAAAGCATGCCAGCGCCACCAGACCTGCGAAGTCATCGAAATAGACCCGGCCTTGCTGGAAGGTGAGCAGGCCTTCTTCGCGCAGATGGCGTAATACGCGGTTCACATGCACCGCACTCAGCCCCAGCGCATCGGCCAGATGATATTGCGTCAAGGGACAGTCAAAGCCCGTTTTGTCGCCAATCCCCACCAGTTTCAGCCTTGCGCCCAACTCCAGCATAAAATGCGCCACGCGCTCTTCTGCCGAACGGCGGCCAAGATTGACCAGATGTGCTACCACCATCGCCTCATCGCGCGAGGCTGCCCATAACACGGCAGTTGCCAGACGTGGGGCATTGGCGAAGCCATCAAGTATGTCAGAGGCCAGCACCTCTGACGCCTCGATCCGGGTTACAGCTTCGACACTGTGATCGGTGGTGCGAAACAACACGCTGCGCAGGCCCAGAAAATCCCCCGGAACCTGAAAATCCACAATCTGCCGCCCGCCATCGGACAGCATTTTGTAAGAACAGGCCCAGCCTTCGGCGAGAATAAAGGCTGTCTGGTTTTTCTGCCCTTCATGGATCAGTTCATGTTTTGCCAGAAAGCTGCGCCTGCGCCGGTGAAACCGGGCAAGTGTTTCCAGATCGACATCGGACAAGGCGACAAAGGCAGACAGCTTTCGCGTCAGGGGGCTTTGCAGAATCAACATGTCGGTTTCCAATTGGGACAGGTGGCCAAGGGGTAACCATCCAAATAACTGTAGAAGTTTCGCGCCATGCTGCTTTGGATCAGTCCAGTATAACAGATCATGGCTATGGTTGCGAGACGTTCTAAGACCGTGCGCCCGAAAGAGAAAGCGGGGCCGCTGTATGCCCTTTCCGGATCACATTGCCGGAAACGCTGGACTGTCCATTGGCGAGGTACTCTTTGTTGTGCTGGATTGACAGCGACAGCCCTCTCGACAAAACCCCCATTGGCGCGCTACTCACGCGCAATGACACCAGATTTGATCCCCGTTCGCGGAACATTGACAGCAGATAAACCCCTCGACAGCCTGACATGGTTGCGCGTGGGCGGGCCTGCGGATTGGGTGTTCCAGCCCGCAGATGCCAAGGATCTGGCCGATTTCTTGCGCGCACTCGATCCTGATATCCCTGTCTTTGCCATGGGTGTCGGGTCTAATCTGATCGTCCGGGACGGGGGGGTGCGGGGGGTTGTCATCCGGCTTGGGCGGGGTTTCAACGCGATAGAGGCGGGCGAGGTGATCACCGCCGGTGCGGCGGCGCTGGATGCGCATGTGGCGCGCAAAGCCGCCGATGCCGGGCGCGATCTGACATTTCTGCGCACCATTCCCGGCAGTATCGGGGGGGCTGTGCGTATGAATGCGGGCTGCTATGGCAGTTATGTGGCCGATCACCTGATTGACATTTGCGTGATTGATCGGCAGGGCGAAACTCACATAATCCCCGCCACGGCGCTGAACCTTCAGTATCGGCAATCCGATCTGCCAGAGGGTATGGTGATCATTTCGGCCCGGTTTCATGCGCCACAGGCCGACCCTGCGGTGCTGCATGCCCGGATGGAGGCCCAGCTTGCCCAGCGTGATGCCAGCCAACCCACCAAAGACCGCAGCGCGGGTTCCACCTTTCGCAATCCGGCCGGGTTCAGTTCTACGGGCCAAGCCGGGGATAGCCATGCGTTGAAAGCATGGGCCGTGATTGACGCGGCGGGCCTGCGCGGCGCACGGCTTGGGGGGGCGCAAATGTCGCCCAAGCATCCCAACTTTTTGATCAATGCAAAAGGGGCCACAGCCGCAGAGTTGGAGGCTCTGGGCGAAGAGGTGCGAAAAAGGGTTTTGCAACAGAGCGGTATTTCGCTACAATGGGAAATCATGCGGGTTGGTCAGGCAATCCCAAAGACTGATTTGCCACTGCTGGAGTTGGATGACCCCGGCGCGGCGCATAAAGCATAAAACCCCGGAAAACCGGGCAAAAAGGGCCAAAAGGCCCAGAGGCAGTGGGAATGGGCATGTAGAGCAGGGCAGCCACCCGGATATGTGTTCTGCAAGGCGGCCTCTCGGCAGAGCGCGAGGGGTCGCTATCTTCAGGGCATGAATGCGCCAAGGCGCTGCGGGTGGCCGGATATGAGGTTATCGAACTGGACGCGCGCGGCGATGTCGTGCAGCGCCTGATCGAGATTGCGCCCGATATCGTTTTCAACGCATTGCATGGCCGCTATGGCGAGGATGGCTGTATTCAGGGCATTCTGGAATGGCTGCGCATCCCCTATACGCATTCGGGCATTCTGGCCTCTGCGCTGGCGATGGACAAAGAGCGCTCCAAGGCTGCATTTCGCGCTGCGGGCTTGCCGGTTGTGCCCTCTGTCATTGCTGCGAAACATGATGTCATGGCCGCGCATCTGATGACCCCGCCCTATGTGGTCAAACCCAATAACGAAGGCAGCTCTGTTGGTGTGTATCTGGTGATGGAAGGCGCGAATGCGCCACCCAACCTTGGCGCAGAGATGCCGGATTTCGTGATGGTGGAAGCTTTTGCACCGGGGCGCGAGTTGACGACAACGGTGATTGGCGACCGTGCCCTGACAGTCACGGATATCCTGACCGATGGCTGGTATGATTATGATGCCAAATACACCCCCGGCGGATCGCGCCATGTGGTGCCTGCCGATGTTCCGGCAGAGATTCATGCAGCCTGTCTGGAGTATGCGCTGCGCGCGCATCAGGCTCTTGGCTGTCGTGGTGTAAGCCGGACAGATTTTCGTTGGGATATGGCGCGCGGTCTGGACGGGTTGATCTTGCTGGAGACAAATACCCAGCCCGGCATGACCCCCACATCGCTTGTGCCCGAACAGGCGGCCCATTGCGGGATCAGCTTTGCCGATCTGTGCCGCTGGATGGTGGAGGATGCCACTTGCGACAGGTAGTACCGCAATATTCATCCCGGCCCGATCCTGCGGCCAGCGCGCCAGCAGACGGGTGGTATGGGTCAGATGACGACATGCCACAAGCGGCGCTGTCAGGCGCTGTCAGCTTCTGGGATCATCTGGGGGCCACCCGTGCGGATGAATATGCGCGCGAAGATATTTTGCCGGATGTGATCTTGCCAGAGCCGCCGCAATGGACAGAGCAGGCTGGTGGCGCAGGTGCGCAGGCGCCGCGCCATCTGTCGCTGGGGGATATGTCGGCCATTCAGGGTGTCAGTCTGGACGAGACGCTCAACCCCTCTGATGCCTATCCGCCGATACCAGAGAGTGCGGAGGGCTGGAGCCTGCAACTTGCTGCGTCCCGCGATTACGGCACGCCCAATGCTTTCGCGCCTGCAAGCCCCTTTGCGGCAGATCATCCCGGCATGGGTGCGGCGCCTTTTTCGGCAGTGCACCCCGCGCGCCCACGGCGTGCGACAGGGCGGTTGGCCTATCGGTTGCAGCGTATCTGGCTTACCCCCGGCTATCGCATATCGCTGAAATATGGCCTGCCACTTTTGGCTGTCGTCGGGCTGATAGTGCTCTTATTGGCCGATGAGGGGCGCAGAGGGCTGATTTCCGGTCAGATCGAAACGGTGAAAGCGGCATTTATGGATCGCCCCGAATTCATGGTGACAGAACTGCAATTGCCCGAAATGTCGCCAGAGCTGGAATTCGCATTGCGCCAGACGCTGGAAATTGGACTGCCGGTTTCCTCTTTCCGGCTGGATATGGACACGCTGCGCGCCGAGGTCGAGGCGCTGGATTGGGTGCGCTCAGCTGATTTGCGGCTTTTGTCCGGCGGTGTGCTGGCGCTGTCAGTGACAGAACGTGTGCCAGCAATCCTGTGGCGTTCGGATGACGGGCTGGAATTGCTGGATGGCGAAGGGGTGCGAGTGGCATTTTTGCTCAATCGTGGCCTGCGCCCGGATTTGCCCTTGATCGCCGGGGCAGGGGCAAATGCGCATATTCCCGAGGCGCTGGAGGTGCTGGACGCCGCGCAGCCGTTGGGCGCGCGTGTGCGCGGGCTGGTGCGCATGGGCGAGCGGCGCTGGGATGTGGTGCTTGATCGCGACCAGCGCATTCGCCTGCCAGAGGCCGCGCCTGTTGCGGCGCTGGAGCGTGTGATCGCGCTGGAGCAGGCGCAAGACCTTCTTTCGCGCGACATTTTGGTGGCCGATATGCGCAACCCGGCTCGCCCCGTACTCCAGATTAGCGCAGGGGCGATGGAAACCCTGCGCGATATTCGTTCCCAGTCTATGGAGGCTTTACAGTGATTTCAGACCCCTATGCTTCGCAACGCGCCATGCGCCAGATGCGCCGCGCAGCCATGCAGCGCGGTGTGATTGCGGCTGTCGATATCGGTACCTACAAGATTGCGGCTTTGGTACTGCGCCTCGACCCGGAAAAAACAGTGCAAGAGCATCAGGGCATTGGCAATATGGCCGGGCAGGCCGCCTTCCGCGTGATTGGGGCAGGAACAACCCGCTCGCGCGGTATCCGCTTTGGCGAAGTCTCTGCCATGGCCGAGACTGAAAGCGCCATTCGCACCGCGCTTCAGGCCGCACAGAAAATGGCGCAAGCACGGGTTGATCATGTGATGGTGTGCTTTTCGGGCGGCAATGTACGGTCTTACGGGCTGGCGGGCGAGGTGGAGCTTGGCAATGAGACAGTGGCCGAGAATGATATCGCCCGCGTCATGGCCGCCTGCGAAATGCCCGATTTCGGCACGGGCCGCGATGTGTTGCATGCCCAACCCATAAATTTCGCGCTCGATCACCGCTCTGGCCTGTCCGATCCGCGTGGCCAGAGCGGGCAGATGCTGGCCTGTGACATGCATCTTCTGACAGTAGATTCCAGCCTGATCCAGAATGTGTGCAACTGCCTCAAGCGCTGCGATGTGGAATTGGCGGGGATCGTTTCCAGCGCCTATGCGACGGGCATGTCCACCTTGGTGGAGGATGAGCAGGAACTGGGCGCGGCCTGTGTTGATCTGGGGGCAGGCGCTTCAGGGATTTCGATCTTTATCAAAAAGCACATGATCTATGCCGATGCCGTGCGGATGGGCGGGGGGCATGTGACCTCGGATATCTCCAAGGGGTTGCAAGTTGATTTCGGCATGGCCGAGCGGATCAAGACAGTGCATGGCGGCGTGCAGGCGACATCTATGGATGACCGCGAGATGATCGAACTGACAGGCGATAGCGGTGACTGGGAAAAAGACCGCCGCCGCGTAAGCCGGGCCGAATTGATCGGGATCATGCGCCCGCGTCTGGAAGAGATATTGGAAGAGGTGCGCGCGCGGCTGGATGCGGCGGGCTTCAACCATCTGCCCAGCCAGCAAGTGGTGCTCACAGGCGGCGGCGCACAGGTTCCGGGCATAGACAGCCTTGCCGCGCGCATCTTTGGCCAGCAAGTGCGCCTTGGCCGCCCGGTGCGTGTGCGTGGCCTGCCACAAGCGGCCTCTGGCCCGGCATTCTCTGGCGTTGTGGGGCTAAGCTTGCTGGCCACGCATCCCCAAGATGAGTGGTGGGATTTTGAATTGCCGGTTGAAAGCTATCCGGCCCGCTCGCTCAAACGTGCGGTGAAATGGTTTCGGGATCACTGGTAACCGCAAAATCTGGGAAAGATGCCGAAACACGGGGTAAACTGAGAAAAAACTTGCAACATATGGTGCGAAAACGCGACTTTTTTGATGACCTTACAGCGCAAGACCTGTAGATTCACAAAAAAGCGGTAAACTGGCGGAACAGGTGGCGCAACGCGCAGGTCAGAATTAGAGAGGCGGAGTGAACAGATGGCATTGAATTTCACAGAGAACGCACGGCACGAAGACCTGTCGCCAAGGATCACGGTCTTTGGTGTGGGCGGGGCGGGCGGCAACGCCGTCAACAACATGATCGAAAAGGCGCTTGAGGGCGTTGAATTCGTTGTGGCCAACACGGATGCGCAGGCGCTGCAACAAAGCCGCGCGCCGGGCCGCATTCAGATGGGGGTCAAGATCACCGAAGGTCTGGGCGCAGGCGCGCGCCCCTCGGTTGGCTCTGCCGCAGCTGAAGAAACGATTGAAGAAATCATCGACCATCTGGCCGGATCGCATATGTGTTTCATCACTGCAGGCATGGGCGGGGGCACGGGCACAGGCGCCGCGCCCATCATCGCACAAGCCGCGCGCGAACTGGGTGTGCTGACAGTGGGGGTTGTGACCAAGCCGTTCCAGTTTGAAGGCGCAAAGCGGATGCGTCAGGCCGAAGAGGGTGTCGCAGCGCTGCAAAAGGTGGTCGATACGCTGATCATCATTCCCAACCAGAACCTCTTCCGCCTTGCCAATGAAAAGACCACCTTTACCGAGGCCTTTGCGATGGCCGATGATGTGTTGTATCAAGGTGTGAAGGGTGTAACCGATCTGATGGTGCGCCCCGGCCTGATCAACCTCGATTTCGCCGATGTGCGCGCTGTCATGGATGAGATGGGCAAAGCCATGATGGGGACGGGCGAGGCTTCTGGCGAAGACCGCGCCATTCAGGCCGCTGAAAAGGCCATTGCAAACCCGCTTCTGGATGAAATCAGCCTGCATGGCGCCCGTGGTGTGTTGATCAATATCACCGGTGGCTATGATCTGACATTGTTCGAATTGGATGAGGCCGCAAACCGCATTCGCGAGAAGGTTGACCCAGAGGCGAATATCATTGTCGGGTCTACGCTTGATCCATCGATGGAAGGCACGCTGCGTGTGTCTGTTGTCGCAACGGGCATTGATGTAGAACACAAGGTCGAGCCTGTGGAGCAACCGCGCCGCAGCATGACAAACCCTGTGCGCCCCACTTTGCAGGAACGTCCCGTCGCCCCTGCTGCCGCACCATCGCGCCCCGCCGTGGAAGAGCGCGCAGCGCCAGCCGCGCGTGATCACGCTGAAATGGTCGAACAGCGCAACCTGTTCGAGCGTGTGCCAGAGCCAGAACCCGCACCGCAGCAGCATCGTGGTTATGCTGTGATGGATGACATGGCCCCCGCGGCAGCAGAGCATTATCATCCGGCCCCGCGTCAGGCTGCACCTGCGCAGCGCATGGCACCCCAGCCAGAGCAGCAATTCGATATTGATGCCGTGCTGGCCGAGCAACAGCGTGCGGCGCAGCAGCCAATGCATGGGGCGGATTATGCCGCACAGCGCCGCGCTGCGCCCGGAACCCCATCGCCGGAAACATTGGCAAAGCTTCAGCGCGCCGTGCAAAAAGCGCCAGAGCATGGTTATTTGCGCCAGCAGCCCCCGCGCGAGGCCCCAGCGCCATCCGCCGCACAGGCAGGTGACAAAGGAACGCGCTTTGGGATCGGTTCGCTAATCAGCCGGATGGCCGGGCATGGGCATGATGCGCCTGCTGCCGCCACGGCCACGCAGCGCCGTGTTTCCCCGCCAGTGTCGCAATATGACGAGGATCCCGCCCCCCGCGCTTCGGATGAACGGATCGAAATCCCGGCTTTCCTGCGCCGACAGGCAAATTGACCAGTTGATGCGAATCTGCACTACAAAAACGCCAGCCTCTGGGGGCCGGCGTTTTTGTATGGCGCATGGGGCGTGCCGGGCTATTGATCCGGCGCCAAAAATCCCAGCCCGCGCAGATATATCCCTATTCCGGTTTCCAACAGGTCTTCGGGGGTGAAGGGGCCGCGCGCGCCGGGCGCGCCGCGTGCGTAAAGTTCGATAATCCCGTGGCTGAAAGCGGAAATATGTGCGGCGAACATATCGGTTGGCGGGCGTCTTTCAGCGGGCAGGCGCTGGGAAAGATCATGCGCCGCGCGCACCAGAACCTGATTGGCCCGCGCCGCTGCAGCCGCCAGACTGCGCTCGGAATTGGGTGATATGCCAGATTCGAACATGGCCACATAATGGCCCGGATGCTTGCGGGCAAAGGCCAGATAGGCGCGCCCCACAGCCTCGAACGCGGCCAGAGGTGAGGGTTGCCCATCGCGATACGCATATTCCAGCAAATCGGCAAACAGCTCGAACCCTTGCCGGGCAAGCTCTGCGATCAACTCTTCGCGCCCGCTGAAATGCCGGTAGGGTGCCGCTGCCGAGACATCTGCCAGCTTGGCCGCCTCTGCCATGGTAAACCCCTGCGGCCCCTTTTCGGCAATCAGGTGCAGCGCCGCCTCGACCAGCGCCTGTTTCAGATTGCCATGATGATAGCCGCGCTTGGCCATGGGTGCTGCCTTTCCTGCTCTTGCTCTGCTTACCCAAAAAACTGACCAATGCAAAAGCGATAAGCCCGCATGTGACCCCCCTTCTTGGCTTGCAAAAGGCAGTGGGATTGCTTACATGCGCCCTTGAGAGGCTGGCGCGGGCAGACGCCTTGCCAACCCGGTCAGGTCCGGAAGGAAGCAGCCGCAGCATTTTCCGTCTGGGTCGATGTCCAGTCTCTCACCTTCCCCGCACCCAAGATCACTGCGACAAGTCTTGCAGATAGTGAAATAACGCGCCTGCGCCGCTGCGCAATTGTACATGCATGCCGCTTTCGGCCTGTCGGTTCCCGGTGGCCGCGCGCAGGAATTGGGTTGGCTCTGCCAGATAAGCCACAAAATTATCCTCGCTCCAGCGCAGCCCGCGTTGCCCGGCCAGTCGCAGATCGTCCGAGTAAAAACGATAGTCTGAATCCCCGGCCAAGGGCCTGTTGGCAATGCCCCATAAATTGGGGCCGCTGCGCCCACCGCGCGCGCGCTCGGTGCCATCAGGGGCTGTCACGGCATGGCAGGTGCGGCAATCGCGCCAGCGCGTCTCGCTGGCCAAAAGCGGCGTTGCTGCGCAGGCCGACAAAATAACCGCTTGGATAATGGAGGAAATTTTCATGCTGAATGGCCTTGTGCTGGTAGCGCAGTGTAACATCTGAGCGGCCACATACAACCGCCCGCCCGTCACGAATGCGCCAACCGTTCAGGGCTTCAGGCGGTAGCCAGTGCGAAACCAGCGCCAGCACAGGGCCGATACCCCCACCGTGGCCGCAGTCACCACCGCCAATCCCAGCGCCGGCGGGGCATCTGACGCGCCGATCATGCCGTACCGCGCGCCATCTATCAGGTAGAAAACCGGGTTGAAACGGCTTGCCACCTCCAGCGCAGGCGGCAGGCTGGCGATGGAATAAAATGTGCCCGACAGAAATGAGAGCGGCACGACAATGAAATTCGTGATTGCCGCGATCTGGTCAAACTTGTTCGAGATGATCCCCGCCGCAATCCCGATTGCCCCCAGAAAGGCTGCCCCAAGTGTCAGAAACAGCAGCAGCCAGACCGGATGCGCAACAGTCTGGCCCAGAAACAGCCAGACCGCCAGCAAGACCACACCGCCCACCAACAACCCCCGCACTACACCACCTGCCAGATATCCCAGTACCAACTCTGTCGCCGAAAGCGGGGGCATCAGTGTATCGACAATGTTACCCTGCACTTTGGCAATGACGATAGAGGAGGATGTATTGGCAAAACTGTTTTGAATAACCGTCATCATCAGAATGCCCGGTGCAAGGAAGGCAATGAAGGGCACGCCCAGCACCTCGCCCCGCGCGGGGCCAATTGCCAGAGAAAAAACCGCAAGAAACAGTCCCGCCGTCACAAGAGGGGCTGCGAGCGTTTGTGTCCAGACCACCAGAAAGCGGCGCACCTCGCGGTCGGCCAATGCGTGCAGGCCCAGCCAGTTCACACGGCCAAAGCGCCGTGTTCCCATCGCGAAATTCTGCGTCTGCTCTGTGTTCATGCCCGGTCTCCTGCCTGTGTGATCATGTGGCGCATGTTTTTCCTGCGCATGGGCGATTGTATTTAGGCCGGTTGCGATGTATTTCATTTTCTTGCCCTGTGCCATGGGTAAGTGATTTTGATAGGGACGCGCCTGCGCCCCTCCCGCCAGCCGGAGTGACAGAATGTCCTGGACAGATGAGCGCGTCGAACTGCTCAAGAAAATGTGGAATGAGGGGCATTCAGCCTCTCAGATCGCCAAGGAATTGGGCGGTGTTACGCGCAATGCCGTGATTGGCAAAGTGCATCGGCTTGGCCTGTCAAATCGCACCACCGCCGAGGGCGATGGAAAGGGCGAAGACCAAAGCGCGCCCGCGCCAGAGGTCAAGGCAGAGCCAGCACCCCGCCCGGAGGTAGAGGCAAAGGCGCCAAGCGTCTCCAGCCAGCCCGCCCGCAAACAAGAAGAGGTCTCGGCCCCTGTTGTCGATCTGGCCCAAGCCAAAGCCGAGCGCGCGGCAGCGGCACGCGCCAGCGAAGCGGCCAGCGATGATGATGATGATGACGCGGAAATCCCCGCTTATCAGCCGCGCGCCATCATCCCCGCCGGGCAGCCCCTGCCGCCCCAACCCTCTGCCAATGAGATTGACCCAGAGGCGCTAGCCACAGTGCGGGAAGTTGAGAAGACCGCGCGCAAGCTCTCGCTTCTGGAATTGACAGAGCGCACGTGCAAATGGCCGATTGGTGATCCTGCGACAGATGATTTCTGGTTTTGTGGCCTGCCTGTAAAGCCCGGAAAACCCTATTGCGAGGCGCATGTTGCCGTGGCTTTCCAACCAATGAGTGCGCGGCGAGACCGCAAGCGCTAAGCTGCAAGACGGCCAAGGTGCGTGATATCACGCACCTTGGCGTGTAGTTAGCATCTTCAGATCAGCATGATCCGGGCCATTTGGGTACTGCCCATATAGTTGCAGCGAACCTCGACAACAGAATTACCCCGACGCACGCGCAACATCACATCGCGCGTCATTTCGCCATCACTGCCCGCCACTTCGCGCGATCCCACAACCCCAAGCACATCCAAACCCCGCTCGCGCCCGGCAGCGATACAGGCTTGTTCTGCGCCTGCGGCTGTTACCAGTCCACTGGGGGGCAATGGCGCGCTAGTGATACCTGATGGTTGCTGTGTCGGAGCCGGAATCACCCGCAGCGGCGCACCTGCCGGATTGAGCGTGCAGCCAGTCAGAAGCAATGCGGCGCATGTTGCCGCAGGCCAAACCGATCTTGTGTTGCGTGACTGCATCTGTGCCCCTTTCAAGGTCATTGTCTGCGCGGTCTCAGCCTGCGGCGCGCAGTCCCAGAAGGTCTTGCGCGGCAGCACGCGCCGTGTCTGTGATCGTATCACCCGATATCATTCTTGCAATCTCTTCAATCCGCGCATCGGCAGAAAGCGGCACAACGCGCGAAACTGTGATATCGGCACTGACGCGCTTTTCCACGCGCCAGTGATGTTGCCCAAGCGCGGCCACTTGCGGCGAATGGGTGACGACCAGCACTTGCGCCCCATCGGCCAGCGCCAACAACCGCCGCCCTACGGCATCGGCAGTTGCCCCGCCGACACCGCGATCGATCTCATCGAAAATCATGGTCACGCCTGCCGATCCGCGTGCAAGGCAGACTTTCAGCGCCAGCAAAAAGCGCGACAATTCCCCACCAGAGGCAATGCGCGACAATGGGCCGGAGGGCGCACCGGGGTTCGTGGCAATCTCGAAGCTTACGCTATCGCAACCATCGGGGCCGGGTTCGCCTGCTGTAATGGCGGTTTGAAAGACAGCGCGCTCCAGTTTCAGGGGGGCGAGTTCGCGCGCCATTTCCGAATCGAGTTGGCCAGCGGCTGTGCGGCGCAGCGCGCTCAGCGCTGCGGCCTTTTGGGTATAGGTGGTCTGTGCCGCAGCTTCGGCCTGAGCAAGTGCCGCAATTTCGCGCGCCCCATTATCCAGCCGGTTCAGCCTTGCGGATAAATCGGCACTCAGGCTGGCCAGATCATCGGGCAGGCAGCCATGTTTGCGCGCAAGCCCGCGCAAGGTAAACAGGCGCTCTTCCACGGTTTCCAGATCGCCGGGGTGGAAATGCAGCGCATCTACAGCCGCATCCACCCCCTGCTGGGCATCGCCCAAGGCATCCAGCGCGCGGGTCAGGGCCTCTATGGGCGCATCAAGCTGGCTGTCCAGCCCTTCTGCCGCCCCTTCCAGCCAGCGCATTGCATCCATCAACAAACGCTCTGCCCCCTCTTCCGAGAGGGCGGCTTGCGCTCGCGCGACATCAGCGCGCAGCTTGCCTGCCGCCTGCATATGGCGGCGCTGGCTGTCTAGCCGGGCTTCCTCGCCCGCCTCTGGGGCCAGTGCGTCAAGTTCGGCAACAGCATGGCGCAGAAAGTCTTCTTCTGCCGTCATTTCCTTCAGGCGGGTGATTTCCTCAGTATGGGCAATGCGCGCGCGGCGCAGGGCGGTCCATGCCGCGCGGCATTCGGAAAGCGCGGTTTCAGCGGCAGCATAGACATCCAGCAAGCTGCGATGGCCGCGCGGATTGAGAAGGCCACGGTCATCTTGCTGGCCATGCAGCTCCACCAGCGTTTCGGACAATGCGCGCAGCACCTCGCCAGAGGCGCGGCGATCATTGATCCATGCGGTTTTGCGCCCGTCCCGGCTGTTGATCCGGCGCAGTAACACTGTATCCTCTACCGCAAACCCTGCCTCGGCCAGAATCGCCCGTGCAGGATGATCGGGGAAAAGCGCAAATTCCGCGACGACTTCGCCCTGATCGGCCCCTTGGCGCACCAGATCGGCACGCCCACGCCAGCCCAGAACAAAGCCCAGCGCATCCAGCAAGATAGATTTTCCTGCCCCGGTTTCCCCTGTCAGCACATTGAGGCCGGGCTGGAAACGCAGTTCCAGCCTGTCGATGATCAGCACATCGCGGATATCCAGCGAAAGTAGCATCTGGCGGCTCAGCCCTGCGCCATGGCGTGTGTTTGCTTAGATCCAGTCGCCACGTACGGCCTGCCGGTAGATTGTGCGCAGCCAGCTTTCGCCGCGCGCTTCTGGTTCCAGCCCTTGGCCCGTCAGCAGGCGGAAGCTATCCGCATAGAAGGGGTTGGCCTCGAAGTTGAAGCCAAGAATCGCACCGGCTGTCTGGGCCTCATCGCGCAGGCCAAGTGAAACATAGGCTTCAACCAGCCGATGCAGCGCCTCTGGCGTATGGGTCGATGTCTGGAAATCTTCCACCACCACCCGGAACCGGTTGATTGCCGCATTAAAATTACCCCGGCGCAGATAGAAGCGGCCGATCTCCATCTCTTTCGCGGCCAGATGATCAAAGGCCAATTCGAATTTCAGGATCGCAGAGCGCGCATAATCGCTGTCGGGATATTGTTCGATCAAGCGGCGCAGATGTTGCAGCGCCTGAAAGGTCAGGCCCTGATCGCGCCCCACTTCATCAACCTGATCATAGAAAGACAGCGCCAGCAGATAGGCCGCATAAGGCGCGTCTTCATCATTTGGATAAAGATCCAGAAAACGCTGCGCAGCCGCGCGGCTTTCATCATATTCGCGGGCGCGATGATGTGCATAGGCCTGCATGATCAAGGCGCGGCGTGCCCATTCGGTAAATGGATAAAGCCGCTCGACTTCCTGAAAATACCGTAAAGAGGCCGCACTGCGACGCGAGGTTTCAAGCTCGAATTCGCCGCGCTTGAAAATCTCTTCGGCAGAGAAGGCCGCCAATGATTCGTCTGGCCCACGATTGCGGTCACAGGCGGATAGCGCTGCCACAACTATGGCAAATGCCCCCAGATGCCTGACTCCTGCTTTCGAGAACATTCCCTGCCACCCCATCACTGTCCCAGCGTTACGCTCTGTTAGCACAGAAAAAACGGCTGCGCAAAACGCGTTTTCCAGTTTTACCACACCATGGCACAGATCGGCCATCAGGCCGAGAGGCGAAGGTCTTTCAGCGTTGCGCCCGCGCCGGGCAAAGCGGCGGCAAGGCTTTGGTCGCTGTCCACAATTTCGTAATTCGCGGCATCAGCAAACAGCGCCTTCAGGAGCCGCCCCGGCAGCGCATGTCCGGCGCGAACCCCCTCATAGCGGCCCAGAACCGGATAACCCGCCACATATAGATCGCCCATCACATCCAGCATCTTGTGGCGCACGGGTTCATCCCCGCGACGCAAACCACCGGGGCTAAGCACAGTTCCCTCATGGAATACGACCGCATTGTCCAATGTGCCGCCCAGCGCGAGTCCATTGGCTTGCATCACTTCCACATCCTTGCGCAGGCAAAAGGTGCGGCAATCACTCAATTCCCGCAGGAATGCACCATTGGACATGGCCAGATCTTCGCGTTGATGCCCGATAGCGGGATCAGCGAAATCAATCTCGAAGGCAATTTCCAGACGATCAGCAGGCAAAAGCCGCGCCGATGCGCCATTGTGGCTTACCTCCACCGCTCGCAGCACGCGCAAAACCTGCACCGATGCATCCATATGCCGAAGGCCCGCATTCAGGACATGGCGCACAAAAGGATCTGCGCTGCCATCCAGAATGGGCACTTCAGGCCCGTCAATTTCGATGATCGCATTATGCACGCCGCATCCATGCAGTGCCGCGAGAAGATGCTCTACCGTACTCACACGCACACCCGCCTCATTTTCAAGAACGGTGCACAGGCTGGCTTCGACCCAGAATTTCGGAGATACTGGAACATCTTGTGTGCCTGCGGGGCAATCGACCCGGCGAAATACCAGACCAGTATGCGCGGGCGCCGGGCACAGGCGCATGCGCACGGGCTTGCCACTGTGCAGGCCCGTTCCGAGAATGTCTTTCGCTCTCTGAAGCGTTGTCTGCATTGCCAAAAACCCGAACTTCTTTTTGTAGATATATTTAACTTCTTTTTACAAACTGGGCGGGTGGGCGCAATTCACAGATTGTGACCCATTGTAACACTTGCGGCCCACCCGCTGCGTCCTTACTCTCATGGCGTTGTGCTGCTGTTGGCGGCCTGCGTCGATATCAGCGCTTTTTGTCTTTCTGGCTTTC
>JAIUNA010000008.1 GCA_022565265.1 Roseinatronobacter sp.
GCGGGCCATCGACCGCGCGTTTTTGGGCTGCCTTTCTATGCGGGTTGGGGCCTGACGGCGGATGAAATCCCCCATCCCCGCCGTGGCCGTTGCCTGAGCGCCGAACAGCTTTTTGCCGCAGCCATGCTGCTTTATCCGCTGTGGTATGATCCCTGCCGAGATCGTCTGTGCAGCTTTGAAGAGGCGCTGGATCATCTGGAGGCGCAAAGCCGCGCATGGCGCGATGATCACAAGGGCTATGTTGCACTGCATATGCGGCTGTGGAAACGCCCGCATCTGCACGCTTTTTTTGGCCGGTGGGAAAAGCTGCAATTTGCCCGCCAGCCCATCCCTGACAGGCCCAATCTGGTTTGGGGGGCAGCAGTGGCGCCCAAAGGGGCAATCCGGGTGGAAGACGGGTTTTTACGCTCGCGAGGCTTGGGCGCGCAGCTAACACCGCCCATTTCTCTGATCCGCGATGATCTGGGCATCTATTTCGACCCAAGCACCCCCTCGCGGTTGGAAGCACTGATCGCAGCACCCCTGCCACCGGGCGCAGAGGCCCGCGCCCGCGCCCTGATCGCAACTATTCGCGCGCAGGGCTTGAGCAAATACAATCTGCCCGGCGCACGTCCTGCCCTGCCCGATGGCTACCGCATATTGGTTCCCGGTCAGGTGGAAGATGATGCCTCTATCCGGTTGGGCGCAGGCAGGATTGCCACCAATCTGGCGCTTCTGGCCGAAACACGCGCCCAAAACCCCGATGCGGTTATCCTTTATAAACCCCATCCCGATGTGCAGGCGGGGCTGCGCCCCGGCGTAATCCCCCCTGATCTGGCCTTGCTCTATGCAACCCAGATCATCGACAATGCCGATCCGGCAGCATTGCTGGATGTGGTGCAAGAAGTCTGGACAATCACCTCGACACTGGGTTTCGAGGCGCTGTTGCGCGGCGTGCCTGTCACCACGCTTGGCGCACCCTTCTATGCCGGATGGGGGTTGACGCGCGATCTGGGAGAAACCCCGGCGCGCCGCAGGGCGCGCCCCAGCCTGAACGCATTTGCCCATGCTGTGCTGATAGACTATCCGCGCTATCTTGATCCCGTCACGCGGCTGCCCTGCCCACCGGAAATTGCGGCCACGCGGCTGGCAGAAGGAGCAACTAAGCCCCCGCCTGCACTACGCGCGCTTGCAAAGTTGCAAGGGCTATTTGCCAGCCATACCGCATTCTGGCGCTAGAGCGTGTCGCGTTCATTCGCATTCACGCGACCCACTCTAACCTTGAGTGGGCGCATGTCTTTTTGCGCAAAACCGGTTCCCACTTTCGCGCGACATGCTTTAAGAAACAACCCGGTTATTCACTCAACAATCGGCTGACAACGGCAGTGACTTCGGGTTTCTTGCCGATTTCTTCCATCACAACCTGCCGCACCACACGGCGCAGCCCGTCATTGAGCTTGTCGTCATCGGCCAGAATCTTGTGGCCCGCGCGGCCCACAAACTCCTCAAGCTCATCTTCAATGACCTCATTGAGCATGCGCCCCGAACGCCCCTCAGGGGGCAGACCGGCAATTTCCGCCCAAGGCGCGCCAAGCGATTCATTCTCGTCATCAAGGATCAGCGTAACAAAGACATGCCCGCCCATTGCCATGCGCAGACGGTCACGAATAACCCCATCCATTGCACCAATCAGACGGCTGCCATCCAGATAGATGCGGCCTGTTTGCACTTCATCGACCAGCACAGGGGCCTCGCCCGTCAGATCGCAGACAGAGCCATTTGGCACAACTGTCGCGCGCATACCTGCTGCAAGGCCAAGTTTGGCATGTTCGCGCATCATGCGGTGTTCGCCATGGATCGGGATCAGCATTTGCGGTTTCATCAGATCATGCATTTGCATCAGGTCGGGCCGATTGGCATGGCCAGAGACATGATAGCGCCGCTGCGCATTATCCAGCACATCCACCCCCATCGCAGACAGGGAATTGACAATGCGCCCCACCTCGCGTTCGTTTCCGGGAATTGTCATGGACGAAAAGAGGAATGTATCGCCCTCTTTCATGCTCAGCCCCATGTAATTGCCGCGTGCCAACTGGGCCGAGGCCGCGCGCCGCTCGCCCTGCGATCCGGTGACAATCAACAAAAGGTTTTCGCGCGGAACATCCTTTGCGGCCTCCGGGCTGATTGTAGAGGGCATGTCTTTGAGAATACCGGCCTCGGTGGCCACCTGCGTCATGCGCAGCATCGCACGCCCCATCAGACAGACAGAACGCCCCGCATCCTGTGCGGCCAGTGCCAGAGTTTTCAGCCGCGCAACGTTCGAGGCAAATGTCGTGGCCACGACCATGCCCTTGGCGTCGCGCATTAGCTGGGTGATCGGTTCGATCAATGTTGCCTCGGAACGGCCAGCATCCGGGTTCATGACATTTGTGCTGTCGCATAAAAGCACCTTGACGCCCGCGCGTCCGATTTCGGCCAGCATATCCGGATCATGGGCCTCACCCACGCAGGGGGTTTGATCGGCCTTGAAATCTCCCGAATGCACCACGCGCCCGGCGGGTGTATCAATAATCAGGCCAGAGGCTTCAGGCAGCGAATGCGCAACAGGGAAGAATTGCACCCGGAACGGGCCAAGCTCCAGCGCTTCGGGGGCTTTGCCCACAACGCGCACTTGCGCAGGGTCTTGGCCGGCATCCTGCATTTTCAGCCGCGCGATGCGTGCGGTGAAATCGCGCGCATAGACGGGCACTTGTAGCTTGTGCCACATATGCCCCAAAGCGCCAACATGATCTTCATGGGCATGCGTGATCAAGATCGCTTCCAGCCTGTCGCGACGGTCTTCCAGCCAGCGCAGATCTGGCATGATCAGATCCACACCGGGGCTGGAATCCATATCCGAGAAGGTAACGCCCAGATCAACGAGGATCAGCCGCTCACGCCCTTTGGGGCCATAGCCGAAGACATAGGCATTCATCCCCACTTCGCCTGCCCCGCCAAGGGGTAGATAGATCAGCCTGTCCTTGCTCATGCCCGCTCCTGCTCACTCTGTGTCTTGTTATAGTCGTAAATCACGCGAAGGCCATGCAATGTCAGATCATCCTCGACTTTGTCAAACAAACTCTCGGCCTGCGCGAAAAGCGGCGCAAGCCCGCCTGTACCGATCACCTTCATCGGGCGGCCATATTCACGCTTGATACGCGCGGTCAGCCCTTCAATCAGGCCGATATAGCCCCAGAACACCCCAGACTGGATACAGGCGACAGTATTTGTCCCGATCACACGATCTGGCCGCGAGATATCCACATGCGGCAGCGCCGCAGCGCCCTGATGCAGCGCTTCGAGCGACAGGTTCACACCCGGCGCGATAACCCCGCCCACATAGGCCCCATCATGGGCCACAACATCGAAATTCGTAGCCGTGCCGAAATCCACCACCACCACATCCCCGCCATGGCGATCAAAAGCGCCTGCGGCATTGGCCAGCCTGTCGGGGCCGGGGCGCACCCCTTCCTCCACACGCGGGGGCAAGGGCAACAGGCATTCTGGCTTACCCACCACCAGCGGGCGGCAGTTGAAATAGCGATCACACAGCACGCGCAGATTGAATACCACCCGCGGCACAGTAGAGGAGATGATCACATCATCAATATCGGCGTAAATCCCGGTCAGGCTCATCAGGCTGTTAAGCCAGACGAAATACTGATCTGCCGTGCGCTTGACATCCGTGGATGTACGCCATGTGGCCGCAAATTGCGTGCCATCCCAGACCGAGAAAACCGTATTTGTATTGCCGCAATCAATGGTCAGAAGCATGGCCCCTACCCCTGTTTCACTGTGAGAAAAACACATCCGCCGCAGCGATCCTGCGCCGCCCCTGAGATGTGCGCAAGATCAGCGCGCCAGTCTCGTCGATCCCCTCGAAGATACCTTCATGGCTTTCCTGCACCAGACGCGCCACAATTCCTTGTCCCAGCCGTGCGGCACGTTCCATCCATGCCGCGCGAATGGGAGCAAAGCCATAGGTTGCGAATTGCCCGTCCCACCGGGCAAAGGCAGGGGCCAGAATATCCAAAAACTCTTCGGGCGAAAGCGCCAGCCCGGTTTCCCCCATCAGGCTGACAGGGGCCATAGCGCCCGCCTCTGCCACTGGGGCGTGGCGCAGATTCACCCCGATCCCAATGGCCAGATGGCCCAGCTGTGCGCCCTGCCCGACGCTTTCCAGCAAAATGCCAGCCAGTTTGCCGCCATTCAACAACACATCATTGGGCCATTTCAGCGCAAAAGCCTCTGGCCGCCCGGTGACAGTAACCAGCGCCTCGTGCAGCGCCAGCGCAGCCACGAAAGAGCGCAGCGCCACCTGATCTGCCGGGCCACCGGGCTGGCAGATATAGGTTGCTGCGAAATTATCCTCTGGATCATGCCACTCGCGCCCGCGCCGCCCACGGCCCTTGGTTTGGCGCAAGGCCAATATCCAATGCGGCGCAGAAAGCGGGGGCGCAAGGCGCGCGGCCTCGGCATTCGTGCTGTCAATTTGGGGCAGCACCAGCCGCCCCACACCGTCTGGCCAGTTATTTGACAAGAGCATTTGCCGCAAGTGCCGCCGCTCCTTCAACCCCGAACAGGTTGATCACACCCAGCACCATGATAGCGGCAGAGGCCACCAGCAATGTCGCCTGTACAGGGGCGCGCACTGTATCAAGCGGCTCACTCTCTGCCCCGAAATACATGTAGTAAACGATGCGCAAATAATAGAACGCACCAATCACAGAGGCAACAACACCCCCCACCGCCAGCCATGTCAGCCCGGCCTGCACCGCAGCCCAAAGGACATAGAATTTGCCAAAAAAGCCGACCAAGGGCGGCACACCCGCAAGGCTGAACATCAGCACCAAAAGCGCCAGCGCGCGCAGCGGCTCGGCCTTGGAATATTGGCGCAGGCTGTCAATATCCGTCACTGGCTTGCCATCGCGTGACATTGTCAGGATGAAGGCAAAAACACCAATATTCATGGTGACATAAATTGCCATATAGACAAGCATCCCCTGCACGCCTTGCGCCGTGCCGGCCGCCAGCCCCACCAGCGCAAAGCCCATATGCGAGATCGAGGAATAGGCCATAAGGCGCTTGTTATTACGCTGCCCGATTGCCGCAACCGCACCACCGAAGATGGAGGCCAGCGCAAGTAACGCGATGATCTGCGACCAATCGCCGGGCACAACCCCAAAACCATCATGCACCACACGCGCGATCAGCGCCATGGCGGCCACTTTCGGCGCCGTGGCAAAGAACGCTGTCACAGGGGTTGGGGCGCCTTCATAGACATCTGGCGTCCACATATGGAATGGCACGGCAGAGACTTTGAACGCCAGCCCCGCCAGCATGAAGGCCAGCCCCATCAGCAAGCCCACCGACATGCCATCATCCGAAATCGTTGTTATGATCCCGGCAAAAAGCGTGGTTCCCGAATACCCGTAGGTTAGCGATGCGCCATATAGCAGCAAGCCCGATGCCAATGCTCCAAGGATGAAATACTTCAAACCGGCCTCGGTAGAACGCGCGGAATCGCGGTTCATTGTGGCAACAACGTAAAGCGCCAGAGATTGCAGCTCCAACCCCATATAGAGCGCCATCAAATCGCCGCTGGAGACCATGAGCATCATGCCCACCACCGACAGCGCGATCAGGATGGGATATTCAAACCGCAGCAACCCACGCGCAACCATATAGCTTTGGCCCATGACCAAAACCACCGCCGCCGAAAACAGGATGATCATTTTCGAGAAATGCGCGAAAGTATCGGCAATATACATGCCGTTGAACGCGGTCTGCGCTTCCAGCCCTTTGGAACCCGCAAACAGGCCCAGCAGAACCATGACAGCCGCCGTGGCCCAGAGGATCGGCTCGGCCAGCTTGTCCTTGCCGCCATAGACACCCACCATCAAAGCCGCCATCGCAAATAGCGCGAGGGTGATTTCGGGCAGGGCCGTGTACAGATCAGCTCCGATCATCTCGCAAGACCTTTCAGTTCTGTGCCAGTTGGGATGCGGCCTCATGGGCCTGCAACGCCAGATTATGCCCGTCAACCATCGCAGTGACAGAAGGGCCAATGATATCGGTGACAAGCGCGGGATAAACGCCCAAGATCAGCGTCATGGCCGCAAGGGGCGCAATCAGCAGCTTTTCGCGCCGATCCATATCCTTGATACCCTTAAGCGCTTCCTTGATCAGCTCGCCCATCACAACACGGCGGAACAACCACAGCGCATAGCCCGCCGAGAGGATAACGCCCGTCGCCGCAAAAAATGCCACCCAGGTGTTAACCTGAAATACGCCCATGAAGGTCAGGAATTCCCCCACAAAGCCCGATGTGCCCGGCAATCCCACATTCGCCATCGTGAACAACAAAAACACTGCTGCATATACCGGCATGCGATTGATCAAACCGCCATAGGCCACAATCTCGCGCGTGTGCATGCGGTCATAGATCACGCCCACAGCCAGAAACAACGCGCCGGAAATAAAGCCATGGCTGATCATCTGGAAAATCGCGCCATCAAGGCCTTGCTGGTTGGCTGCGAAAATCCCCATTGTCACAAAGCCCATATGCGCGACAGAGGAATAGGCGATCAGCTTTTTCATGTCTTCCTGCATCAGCGCGACAAGCGAGGTATAGACAATCGCAATCGCAGACAGCCACAACACCAAGGGCGCAAATATGTCAGACGCCACCGGGAACATGGGCAAAGAGAAGCGCAGGAACCCATAGCCCCCCATCTTCAGCAGCACCGCCGCCAGAATGACAGACCCAGCCGTGGGCGCCTGCACATGCGCATCGGGCAGCCATGTATGCACCGGCCACATTGGCATTTTCACCGCGAAAGAGGCAAAGAAAGCCAGCCAAAGCAGCGTTTGCATGCCTCCGATGATCTGCCACCCCGCAAGGCTGAATGCCTCTGTGCTGAACTGGTGCTGCAACAATGTGGGAATATCGGTTGTGCCTGCATCCACATACATCGCAATCATGGCAACCAGCATCAGGACAGAGCCAAGGAAGGTGTAAAGGAAAAATTTGAACGCCGCATAAATGCGATCCTTGCCGCCCCAGATACCGATAATCAGGAACATCGGGATCAGACCTGCCTCGAAGAACAGGTAGAACAACACCAGATCCAGCGCCGTGAACACCCCGATCATCAGAGTTTCCAGCAACAGAAAGGCGATCATGTAATCCTTCACCCGGTGCGTCACATTCCAGCACGCCCCGATAGTGATCGGCATAAGGAAGGTTGTCAGCATCACGAATAGAATCGAGATGCCATCCACCCCCATCTTATAGGTGAAACCCATGATCCAGTCATGTTCTTCCACAAACTGAAAGCCGGTATCTTGCGGATCAAACCCCACCAGAAGGATCAACGAGGCCGCGAATGTGGCCAATGTGGCCACCAATGCCACCCATTTGGCGTTATTCTGCGCCGCCTCTTCATCCCCGCGCAGGAATATGGCTAGGATGGCCGCAGCGATGGCCGGGGTGAATGTGATGATGGACAGAAGGTTCAACATCAGTTTGCCCCCCCAGCCAGCGTGACAAAGGTAACGATCACCAGAATCCCCAGTACCATTGCGAAAGCATAGTGAAACACAAAGCCCGATTGCGCGCGGCCCGCCAGTTTTGTGATGAAGGGAATGATCCCCATGGCAAGCCCGTTGATCCCGCCATCAATCACCGCCCCATCGCCCTTCTTCCACAGGAAGCTGCCAATGAATTTGGACGAGCGCACGAAAAGCACATCGTAAATCTCGTCGAAATACCATTTGTTAAGCAGGAACTGATAGGCACCGGGGAAAGTCTCTGCCAGACGTTTTGGCAAGGATGTGTCCCGGATATAGAAAAGCCACGCCAGCCCAAGCCCCAGCAGCATGGCAATGAAGGGCGACACCTTGACCCATTTCGGCACGTAATGCGCCTCTGTGACAAGATTGTTATCCTCGGCAATGAAAATAGCAGCGCCAAAGTAATCGCGCACCTGTTCTGTAGAGCCGAAGAACGGCCCATAAAACACCATCCCCGCCAGAACAGAGCCAACGGCAAGCACGGCAAGCGGCACAAGCATCACAATCGGGCTTTCATGCGCATGTTCATGCGTATGGTGATCCCCCCGCGGCGTGCCCCAGAATGTCAGGAACATCAGCCGCCAGCTATAGAAGCTGGTCATCAGCGCGGCTATCACCAATATCCAGAACGCATAACCCGTGCCAGAGGCATAAACCGATTCAATGATCGCGTCCTTGGAGACAAAACCCGCAAAACCGATCATTGTAAGGGGAATGCCCACCCCGGTAATCGCCAGCGTGCCGATCAGCATGGCCCAGAACGTATAGGGCAACTTGTCTTTCAGGCCGCCATAATTGCGCATATCCTGTTCATGATGCATGCCATGAATGACGGAACCCGCACCCAAGAACAGCATGGCCTTGAAGAACGCATGGGTCAGCAGATGGAACATGGCCACCGAGTAGACGCCAACACCAGCGGCCACGAACATGAACCCAAGCTGAGAACAGGTGGAATAGGCAATAACGCGCTTGATATCATTTTGCACCAGACCAACCGTGGCCGCAAAAAACGCGGTCAGCGCGCCCACCAGCACAACGAACGCCATCACATCGGGGGTGTATTCCATCAGAGGCGACATGCGCGCGACAAGGAAAACCCCGGCTGTCACCATGGTTGCGGCATGGATCAGCGCAGAAACCGGGGTCGGGCCTTCCATCGCATCGGGCAACCATGTGTGCAGCAGCAACTGCGCCGATTTGCCCATTGCGCCCACGAACAGCAAGAAAGCAATCAGATTTGCAGCATTCCACTCTGTCCACAAGAAGCTGATTGTCGTCTCGGCCAGCAGGGGCGCTGCGGCAAAGACATCGTCATATTGGATGGAATCCACCAGAAAGAAAATAATCATCAGCGCAAGGATCAGCCCCATATCGCCCACACGGTTGACGATAAAAGCCTTCATCGCAGCAGCGCCGGCGCTTTGATTCCGGAAGTAAAAGCCGATCAGCAGATAAGAGGCCAGACCAACCCCTTCCCAGCCGAAGAACAGCTGTATCAGATTATCCGCCGTTACCAGCATCAACATGGCAAAGGTGAAAAGCGACAGATAGGCGAAAAAGCGCGGGCGATAGCTCTCGTCTTCGGCGAAGTTGTCATCAAGCGCCATATAGCCAAAGCTATACAGATGCACGAGCGCCGAAACTGTGGTGATCACGATCAGCATGACCGCTGTCAGCCTGTCCAGCCGGATCGCCCAATCACCAACCAGCGTGCCGCTGTCAATCCAGCGCATCAGCGTGATTTGTTGTACAGTGCCATCATGTGTGAGGAAGATCACCCAAGACAACAAGGCCGACAGGAACAAAAACCCCGTTGCCACAATCTGCGCCGGACGCTCGCCAATCACGCGCCAGAAAAGCCCTGCGATGATCGCGCCCAGCAAAGGGGCCAGAAGAACCGTAACCGCCATCTGATCAGCCTTTCATCACATTGACGTCTTCAACGTCGATCGTGCCCCGGTTGCGGAAGAAACAGACCAGAATGGCCAGACCGATTGCCGCTTCTGCCGCCGCAACTGTCAGCACGAACATGGTAAACACCTGCCCGACCAGATCATTCAGGAAAGAGGAAAAAGCCACCAGATTGATATTCACCGACAAGAGCATCAGCTCAATCGACATCAGGATGACAATAATATTCTTTCGGTTCAGGAATATCCCGAAGATGCCGATGACAAACAGCGCCGCCGCCACTGTCAGGTAATGTTCAAGTCCAACCATCCGGTTCCCTCGTTCCGTTTGAATCGGGGCGCATTTCGGCCCGCTTTATTCTGGCGCGAAGCGACAGGGCGTTAGCCCAGCCCCTGCCCCGGCTTGACGTCTTTCAGTTCCATCGCCTTTGCAGGGTCACGGTGCATCTGCGCCACGACATTCTGGCGCTTGATATCCTTGCGGTGGCGCAGGGTCAGCACGAGTGCACCAATCATCGCCACCAGCAAAATCAGCCCCGCTGTCTGGAACAACAGGAAATACTGATCATAAATGATCATCCCCAAAGCTTTGGTATTGTGCATCTCGGCCAGATCAGGCGTTGGGGCCTGACGCAAGGATAAAGCCCCCTCCGCCTCTTGCCACGAGCCGAAGAGAAGCGCCATCTGCATCAGCAGAACAATCCCCACAAGGCTTGCAATCGGGAAATGGCGTGCCATCTCGCCTTTGAGCGCGGCAAAATCCACATCCAGCATCATCACCACGAACAAGAACAGCACCGCCACAGCGCCGACATACACGATGATCAAAAGCATCGCCAGAAACTCGGCACCCAACAGTACGAACAGCCCCGCCGCCGACAGAAAGGTCAGGATCAACCACAAAACCGAATGCACCGGGTTGCGCGCAATGGTGACAAGAAACCCTGCACCCAGAAGCGTAACCGCCAATGTGTAGAATGTGATATCGGCAATACCCATGTCCCTCGGGTTCCTTTTTGCTTACTGCGGGCGCCTTCGCCCCGGTATCCAGCTTGCGCCCTGCCTTAACGATACGGCGCGTCAACTTCCAGATTGCGTGCGATTTCAGCTTCCCAGCGGTCGCCGTTTTCCAACAGCTTGGCCTTGTCATAAAACAGTTCTTCACGCGTCTCAGTGGCGAATTCAAAATTCGGCCCTTCGACAATCGCATCCACCGGGCAGGCCTCCTGACAAAAGCCGCAATAAATGCATTTTGTCATGTCAATGTCATAGCGGGTTGTGCGGCGTGATCCGTCTTCGCGGGGTTCTGCATCAATGGTGATGGCCTGCGCAGGACAGATCGCCTCGCACAGCTTGCAGGCAATGCAACGCTCTTCCCCGTTGGGGTAGCGGCGCAGCGCGTGCTCGCCGCGAAAGCGCGGGCTAAGCGGGCCTTTTTCATGCGGGTAGTTCAATGTCGGTTTTGGCGCGACAAAATATTTCATTCCAAGGCCAAAGCCTTTGATGAAATCTGTCATCAGCGTGTATTTGATCGCGCGGTTCCAATCAAATCCCATGGCTTACCCTCCAATCGCCCAGCGTGCCCAAAAGCCGCCAAGCACTTCAAACTTCGCAAGGAATGCAATCAGCACAACCCAAGCCAGCGAGAATGGCAGAAACACTTTCCAACCAATGCGCATAAGCTGGTCATAGCGGTAGCGCGGCACAATCGCCTTCACCATGGCAAACAGGAAGAAGAAGAAGGCCATCTTCAGGAACATCCAGTGAAACCCATCTGGCAGGCCCGGAATGGGCGAGAGCCAGCCCCCGAAAAACAGCAAGCTGATAAGCGCGCACATCAGGAAAATGGCGATATATTCCCCCGCCATGAACAGCAGATAGGGCGTAGAGCCATATTCGACCATGAAGCCTGCCACCAGTTCGGATTCCGCTTCGGGCAGATCGAATGGCGGGCGGTTTGTTTCCGCAAGCGCCGAAACGAAGCACAGCACGACCATGGGCAGATGCGGCAGCCAATACCACCCCAGCGCGCCCCAGCCGGTATCTTGCGCCGCAACAATCGCGCCAAAATTCATACTGCCGGTTGAAATGATCACACCAATGATGATCAGGCCCAAAGACACTTCGTAAGATATCATCTGCGCGGCAGAGCGCAGCGAGCCAAGGAAGGCGTATTTCGAGTTAGAGGCCCAGCCCCCCATGATCACGCCGTAAACCTCAAGCGAGGCAATCGCCATCACAAACAGGATCGCGACATTGATATCGGCCAGCACCCAACCGTCATTGAATGGAATGACGGCCCAGGCCAGCATTGCGAGTACAAAGCTCAAGAGTGGCGCAAGGAAATAGACAGGGCGGTCTACGCCCGCCGGGATGACAACCTCTTTGACCACAAATTTGATCGCATCTGCGAAGGTTTGCAGCAAGCCCCAAGGGCCGACCACATTCGGCCCGCGCCGCATCTGGACAGCCGCCCAGACCTTCCGGTCGGCATAGACCAGAAAAATCAGGCTGATCATCACGAAGCCAACCACCAGCAGCGATTGCGCCGCAATCAGCACGGTGATCCCCAATCCGGTTTGCAGAAACTCTGTCATTCGTCCCTCAATTCCTCATACCGTGGGGATGCCTTGTTCCCGACAATCATCCACGATCACTTCGGCGTCCATGTTGCGCAAACCCAGCGGCAAATCGGGCGAGATGACAAAGCCGCCATCCGCTTCCCAGATATCGCCCCTGCGCGTGACATTCGTGCGCACATGCTGCGCAAAACCATAGCCGCGGATTAGTGCATATTGCGCAGCCGCACAACGTGCATAGGCCACAACATCCGCACGGCCCCGCGCACCTTGCATCCGTACCAGAAAACTAACAGTGCTTGTATCGAGAAGCCGCGTTTCAACCCCTAAATACTGCGCCCCGCTTGGCGGTGTCACTGGCGCGCGCGCCGCTTCCCCTTCGCCACAGGCCATCAGGCCACCACAGGCGGCCACGACCAAGGCAGAGGTTGAAAGCGCCCGCGCCATCGCCCGTTACTCCGCCGCCAAGGGCGCAGCGCTGCGCGTGTTTGCCATGCGGGACAGTTCCGCCATCAAGCTGGAGGCCCGCGCGATCGGGTTTGTCAGATAGAAATCCGTAATCGCGTTGCGGAAATCCGCTTTTCCAAGTGGGGCCTGTTCCAGTGGCTGCCACGCGTTCTCGGCCACCACATCAATCTCACCCAGATGAGGCACCGCCGCCATCAGATGGGCACGCAGCGCCGTGATGGTATCGAAAGGCAGTGTCGCGCCCAACTCGCTGGACAGCGCGCGCAGAATGGCCCAGTTTTCCTTGGCCTCTCCGGGGGCAAAGCCTGCGCGCAGCGCAAGCTGTGGGCGCCCTTCAGTATTCACGAAAAGCCCCGGTTCCTCGGTATAGGCGCTGCCCGGCAGGATAATATCCGCCCGGTGTGCGCCCCGGTCACCATGGCTGCCCTGATAAATTACAAACGCGCCCGGCGCGATATCTATCTCATCTGCGCCAAGGTTATAAATCACCTCGGCCCCATCCACAGCCGCCTTTATCCCACCCTCGGCGGTGCAACCGATATCCATTGCCCCCACACGGGCAGCGGCCGTGTGCAGCACCAAAAGCCGCGCGCCAGTTGCATCGCATAGCGCCATTGCTGCGGCCAGAACCGCCGCACCATCTGCCTCGCGCAATGCACCTTGCCCGATGATCACAATGCCCTCTGCATCGCTGGCCTTGGCCGATGTTACCAGCGCCGCAAGTGCTGCCCGATCTGTGCCCAGATGCGTATAATCATATGTCAGATCAACCGCTTCGCCCACCAGCGCCACATCTGCGCCATGCATCCATGCCTTGCGGATACGCGCATTCAAAACCGGCGCTTCATGGCGCGGATTTGTGCCGATCAGCCAGATATTCTTGGCGTGGTCGATATCTTCAATCGCCGCTGTGCCAACATAGCCAGAGCGGTTGTTCGCAGGCAGATGCGCGCCGTCAAGGCGGCATTCAACCTGCCCGCCCTGCCCCTCGATCAACAGCTTCAGCGCATAGGCCGCCTCGACAGAGGCCAGATCACCCACCAGCCCGGCCAGTTTCTTGCCCGTCATCGCCGCCGCCGCAGCAGACAGCGCCTCTGGCCATGTGGCCGGGCGCAGTTTGCCATTCTCGCGGATATAGGGGCGGTCAAGGCGCTGGCGCTTCAACCCATCCCAGATATAGCGGGATTTATCCGAGAGCCATTCTTCATTCACCCCGTCATGGTTGCGGGGCAAAATCCGCATCACTTCGCGGCCTTTGGTATCTACCCGAATGTTCGATCCAAGCGCGTCCATCACATCGATGGTTTCTGTCTTGGTCAATTCCCAGGGCCGCGCAGTAAAGCTGTAGGGCGCAGAGACAAGCGCCCCCACCGGGCACAAATCGACAATATTGCCCACCATTTCAGATTCGATCAGCGCACCCAGATAGGTGGTGATCTCGGCATCCTCGCCCCGGCCTGTCTGGCCCATCACCGACACACCCGCCACTTCGGTGGTAAACCGCACACAGCGCGTGCAGGAGATGCAGCGCGTCATATGGGTTTCCACAAGCGGGCCAAGCTTCAAATCTTCGCTCGCGCGCTTGGGTTCGCGGTAGCGCGAGAAATCCACGCCATAAGCCATGGCCTGATCTTGCAAATCACATTCCCCGCCCTGATCGCAGATCGGGCAATCCAAAGGATGGTTGATAAGCAGAAATTCCATCACGCCTTCGCGCGCCTTTTTCACCATGGGTGAATTGGTTTTCACGACGGGCGGTTCGCCATTCGGGCCGGGGCGCAGATCGCGTACCTGCATGGCGCAGCTAGCGGCAGGTTTGGGCGGGCCGCCCACCACTTCCACCAGACACATGCGGCAATTGCCCGCGATAGACAGACGCTCGTGGTAGCAAAAGCGCGGAATTTCGACACCTGCTTCTTCACAAGCCTGAATCAGCGTCATCTCGGCCGGAACTTCCAGCTCTTTGCCGTCGATGATGATCTTGCGCAACTGGGACATGGATTACCTCTCCCGCAACTGGCGACCAAGCGCTGTGCGCTCGGCGCTTTGGGTGCGCGCGAAGGCGCAAACCTCGGCTTCGCTTGCCGGATCAACCCCGGCGCGGCGCAGATGCGACAGCACAATGCCGCGCAGCCGTTCTTGTTCTGCCTTGTCATCGACAAAGGCTTCGATCTGGGCACGGCTGTAGCCAAGCCCGCGCGCCCGATTGTAAAGCGACAAGAAATAATTGACGCGGGCAAAGCGGCCCGGAGGGCTGACCGCAGGGCAGGTATCCACCACATGCTTGATCAAGGCAGCCGTAAACAGCCCGTTGTATATCGCAGGCGTATTGCGCAGCGCGTCATTGATCTCCGCCTGCGATTGCGCCGCAGATGCAGACGCGGGCGCGGCAAGCGCCAGCGCCGCCCCCAGAATCATCGCGGCAAATTTGGTGTTTTTGCGCATGATCATTCGGCAGCCACTTTGGCCGGGCGTCCGGCCTTCTGAGACGCAATCCTGTCTTCTATCACATCGCGGAAATTGCGGATCAGGCCCTGAATGGGCCATGCCGCCGCATCGCCAAGCGCGCAGATCGTATGGCCCTCAACCTGCTTGGTCACATCCCAGAGCATGTCGATTTCTTCCACCTCGGCCTCGCCGCGCAAAAGCCTGTCCATAACGCGCATCATCCAGCCTGTGCCTTCGCGGCAGGGCGTGCATTGGCCGCAGCTTTCATGCTTGTAGAACTTTGACAGCCGCCAGATGGCCTTGATGATGTCTGTCTGCTTGTCCATCACGATGACCGCCGCCGTGCCAAGACCAGACCCCAACTCTCCGCGCAGGTAATCGAAATCCATAATCGCATCGCGCATCTTTTCGCCGCGCACACAGGGCACAGAAGAACCGCCGGGGATAACCGCCAGCAGATTGTCCCAACCGCCCCGAATACCGCCACAATGCTTTTCAATCAGCTCTTCAAAGCTGATCGACATGGCCTCTTCCACCACGCAGGGGCGGTTCACATGGCCAGAAATCGCAAACAGCTTTGTGCCCGCATTATTGGGCCGGCCAAAGCCTGCAAACCACGCTCCGCCGCGACGCAAGATTGTGGGCACAACGGCGATGGATTCCACGTTGTTTACTGTAGTCGGGCAGCCATAAAGCCCCGCGCCCGCCGGAAAGGGCGGCTTCATGCGCGGCATGCCCTTCCGGCCCTCAAGGCTTTCCAGAAGCGCGGTTTCCTCGCCGCAGATATACGCGCCCGCGCCGTGATGCAGGTAAAGATCAAAATCCCAACCAGACCCACAGGCATTCTTGCCCACAAGCCCGGCCTCATAGGCTTCATCAATCGCGTTTTGCAGCGCTTCCTTCTCGCGGATATATTCGCCGCGAATATAGATATAGCAGGCATGGGCATTCATCGCAAAGCTGGCAATCAGACAGCCCTCGATCAGCGTATGCGGATCGTGGCGCATGATTTCACGGTCTTTGCAGGTTCCGGGTTCGGATTCGTCTGCGTTCACAACCAGATAGGCCGGGCGACCATCGCTTTCCTTGGGCATGAAAGACCATTTCAAACCTGTTGGAAAACCTGCGCCACCGCGCCCACGCAGGCCCGATTGCTTCATCTCGTCAATGATCCAGTCACGGCCTTTTTCGAGTATCTTTTTGGTGCCATCCCAATGGCCGCGCGCGATTGCGCCTTTCAAAGAGCGGTCATGCATCCCGTATAGATTGGTAAAGATGCGATCCTGATCCTTAAGCATAAGCTTGCCCTCTCATTGCGCCTAGCGATTGGCCTTGCCTTGTCGCCAGACGCGGAATGTCACAATCAGCGCCCAGCCAAAGGCGGCCAGTGCTGCGAAATCTATCAAAAAGGCAAAGCGCGCCGGCCAGCCATACTCGCGGCCGATCATTTGCAGCACAACCCAAGCCACAATTGCCACGCACATTACCAGCGCCGCAAGCCGAGCCTGCCGCGCGAGCGCCATGTCCTGCGGTGTGGGTTTGGTCATCTGCCCGCTGTCCTTTCATCTGCGAATGCCCTAAGCCGCGCCATTTCCGGCCAAGGCCTTGGCCTGTGCGACCCACTCATCCCGGCTGACGCGGCCCCGAAAGCCTTCCAGATTCTCATCCATCCACGCCACGTCTTGCGGGCCCCATGCGGCCACCTGCCAGAAATGAAACACACCCATCGCATTGAGCGTTGCTTCAAGTTTCGGGCCAACGCCTTTGATCTTTTTCAGATCATCTGCCGCGCCTTTCGCCTGTTCCAGCATTTGGGGTTTTGTGCCGGTCTCAGTGTCGGGCTTGGCCGTGGAAATGGCAGGCGCTTCCTGCTTGCTGATGCCGGTTGTATCGGCCGGCAGGGCTGCTGCCGGTTTCGCCTCTGTCGCTTTGCCTGTCGCGGCCTGCGGCGCTGGCTTTCCTTGCCAAGGCGCAATCAGGGGCACTTCGGTGCCGTCAATCCGTTTCAGCGTATCACCAATGCGGGTTGCAAGCGCAACAGAGCCATTCTGGCCCTCGCCGCTCATATCCTTCAATGTGGTTGGCCCGCCCAATGGTTCGCATGAAAAGCGCCCGTTCTGCGGCCCCGGTGCAGGCACCTTGCCCGCGGCCATCTCATCCAGCATCTTGCCAAAGCCTTCGGCTGTCAGATCCTCATAATAATCCTTGCCGATCTGGGCCATGGGCGCATTGGTGCAAGCGCCGAGGCATTCCACTTCCTCCCAGCTGAATTTGCCATCCGATGACAGCATATGCGGGCGCGGTGCGATTTTCTGTTTACACACCTCAATGAGCTTTTCAGCCCCGCAAATCATGCAGCTTGTTGTCCCACAAATCTGGATATGTGCAACAGAACCAACAGGTTGCAACTGGAACATAAAGTAGAATGTTGCCACTTCCAGCGCCCGGATATAGGCCATGCCCAGCATGGTGGCGACATGTTCAATCGCAGCGCGGGTTAGCCACCCTTCCTGCTCTTGGGCGCGCCACAGAAGCGGTATTATTGCGCTGGCCTGACGGCCTTCGGGGTATTTGGTGAGCTGCGCCTCTGCCCAAGCCTGATTGGCAGGGGTGAAGGCGAAGCTTTTTGGCTGGTCTGGGTGCAGGCGGCGCAACATTAGCGGTCAATCTCTCCGAAAACGACATCCATCGTGCCGATAATGGCGGCCACATCGGCCAGTTGGTGCCCTTTGGCGATGTAATCCATGCTTTGCAGATGCAAAAAGCCGGGCGCGCGCAGTTTGGCGCGATAGGGTTTATTCGTGCCATCGGCCACAAGATAGACGCCGAATTCGCCTTTGGGCGCTTCCACGGCTGCGTAAATCTCGCCCGCAGGCACATGGAACCCTTCGGTATATAGCTTGAAATGATGGATCAAGGCTTCCATGCTGGTTT
This sequence comes from Roseinatronobacter sp., assembly GCA_022565265.1. GTDB lineage: Bacteria > Pseudomonadota > Alphaproteobacteria > Rhodobacterales > Rhodobacteraceae > Roseinatronobacter. The sequence goes on from JAIUNA010000008.1 coordinate 17,936, forward strand.
TCATCTCGGCCCGTGGCGGCGGCGTGATCTTGCCGCGCGCAAGGACATCACCTTGGCCTTCGGGCGCGCGCAATTTGGCAATCGCCTGCAAGATGATCGAGGTGCTTTCGCGCATTTCCGCCATGCGGCACAGGTAGCGATCATAGCAATCGCCATTCTTGCCCACCGGAATTTTGAAGTCGAACTCGTCATAGCATTCATAGGGCTGGGCGCGGCGCAAATCCCATGCCAGCCCAGAGCCACGCACCATGACACCAGAATAGCCCCAATCCAGAATATCTTGCTCGCTCACAATGCCAATATCGGCATTACGCTGTTTGAAAATGCGGTTCTCTGTCAAAAGCCCGTCAATATCATCCAGCAGCTTTGGGAATTCATGCGCCCAAGTTTCGATATCATCTATCAGCGCGGGTGGCAGGGCTTGATGCACACCACCGGGGCGGAAATAGGCCGCATGCAGCCGCGCCCCACACGCGCGCTCATAGAAGATCATGAGCTTCTCGCGCTCTTCAAAGCCCCAAAGCGGCGGCGTCAGCGCGCCCACATCCATGGCTTGCGTGGTCACGTTCAGCAAATGGTTCAGCACACGCCCGATTTCCGAATATAAAACCCGGATCAGCGAAGCCCGGCGCGGCACTTCCACACCTGTCAGCTTCTCAATTGCCAGACACCAGGCATGTTCCTGATTCATCGGCGCCACATAATCCAACCTGTCAAAATAGGGCAGGTTTTGCAGATAGGTGCGGCTTTCCATCAGCTTTTCCGTGCCGCGATGCAACAGCCCGATATGGGGATCGCAGCGTTCCACGATCTCGCCATCCAACTCTAGCACCAGACGCAAAACACCATGCGCAGCAGGGTGTTGCGGGCCGAAGTTGATGTTGAAATTGCGGATGCGCTGCTCAGATGTCTGCGCGTCCTGAAACCCTTTGGAGCCGTCCATCATCGCGCACCCTCTTTCTTCTCGTCACCGGGAAGGATGTAATCCGCCCCTTCCCAAGGCGACATGAAATCAAACTGCCGATATTCCTGCACCAGTTGCACCGGTTCATAGACAACGCGCTTGAGCGCCTCGTCATAGCGCACTTCCGTATAGCCGGTTGTCGGAAAATCCTTGCGCAGCGGATGGCCGCGAAAGCCATAATCTGTCAGCAAGCGCCGCAAATCGGGGTGGCCAGAGAAGAGAAGCCCATACATGTCAAAGACTTCACGCTCAAACCAATTGGCTGCCGGATAAAGCACTGTCAGCGATGGTGCAATCTCATCCTCACCCATCGCAACTTTCACACGGATACGGTGGTTCAGATACATAGACAGGAAGTGATAGACCAATTCAAACCGCTTGCGCCGCCCCGGCCAATCCACCGCCGTAATATCCACCAGCGTCGAAAAGCGCAGGCTTTCATCATGCTGCAAATGGCGCACCAGCTTGACCAGATGCGAAAGCGTGGTGGTTATTGTCAGCTCGCCATGCGTGATGTCATGGCGCACCAGCGCCTCTCCCATACGCATTTCCAGCAGCGCGGCAAGTTCGTTCAATGCCTCGGACATGGGCGCTCTCCTTACCTGACCAGCGTGCCAGTGCGGCGGATTTTTCGCTGCAACTGCAAGATACCATATAGCAGCGCTTCGGCAGTGGGTGGGCAACCGGGCACATAGATATCTACAGGCACAATCCGGTCACAGCCGCGCACAACAGAATAGCTGTAATGGTAATAGCCGCCCCCATTGGCGCAACTGCCCATTGAAATCACATAGCGCGGCTCTGGCATCTGGTCATAAACCTTGCGCAGCGCAGGCGCCATCTTGTTGGTCAGCGTTCCGGCCACGATCATCAGGTCAGATTGGCGCGGGCTGGCGCGGGGGGCCGTTCCAAACCGCTCCAGATCATAGCGGGGCATCGAGGTATGCATCATCTCCACCGCGCAGCAGGCCAGCCCGAATGTCATCCAGTGCAGCGAACCATTGCGCGCCCAATTGATGATATCTTCGGTCGAGGTGAGCAGAAACCCCTTATCCTGCAATTCGCGATTCAGGCCCTGAGTCGCCACTTCGCGATCTGCGCCAGCTGTGTTGGTACCTGCCATCACTCCCATTCCAGCGCCCCTTTTTTCCATTCATAGGCAAAGCCAACTGTCAGCACGCTGAGAAACACCATCATAGACCAGAACGCCGTCATAGACATTTCCGAAAATGCCACGCCCCATGGGAACAGGAAGGCGATTTCCAGATCAAAGATGATGAACAGGATCGCCACCAGATAAAACCGCACATCAAATTTCATGCGCGCATCACCAAAGGCGTTGAAACCGCATTCATAGGCAGAAACCTTTTCAGGGTCGGGATTGCGCACTGCAATCACAATCGCAGAAAGCAGCAAAACCAGCCCCAGCGCGACAGCTATGGCAAGAAATATCACAATGGGAAGGTAGGATGCGAGTAGGTCTTCCACCTTTGGCTCCTTCTACGCGCGGCAGGCTGTGCCTTCACCGCCACTTGGCTGCCTTTCATCTACTCCCGTAGGCCGATAGGGTCAACTAAAGTAGATGCGATCCGGGCGGAAAAATGACGTGTCTGAATACAACTGTATACCAACTGTCCACTTGCAAATCATGCACAGGCCAATGCGAGGGCAAGTTTCCCCAACGTCAATCAGCGCCCATAGCTGCAGTGCAGAATCACCCGTGCGCGCGCGGGATCGCCCAGTCGGGTTTGCGCCGCTCATCGAAGGCGGAAATGCCGTCCTGGGCTTCCTCCCCTTCCCAGCAGGCCACCAGTTCGGCGATCGAATGCTCTATATCCTGCGCAGAGATTGCGGCCCCCAGATGCCGGGCCAAGGCTTTGGCGCGGGCAACGGCCTGAGGCGCACAGGCAAGATATGGCGCAATCTCGGCCTCTATCGCATCTTCCAGCCCTTCAGGCGGGGTTGCGCGGGCCAAAAGCCCCAGAGTCACCGCCTCGGCAGCATCGAAAATCCGGGCCGACATGAAGACCCGCCGCGCCATGGCCTCGCCCATGCGGGCCAGAACATAGGGGCCAATCGTGGCCGGGATCAGGCCAAGGCGGGTTTCTGTCAGCCCAAATTTTGCGCCCTCCACCCCGATGGCCACATCGCAGACCGCCATCATGCCTATACCGCCGCCAAAGGCTTGTCCTTGCACCCGGCCAATCAGCGGTTTGGGCAAAGTGTTCAGCGCACCCAGCATTTCGGCCAAGGCCCGCGCGCCCTTTGCGCGTGTCTGGCTGTCGGCCTGCATCTGTGCCTGCATCCAGCCCAGATCACCGCCCGCGCAAAAGCTTTTGCCACGCGCCCCCAGCACCACCACCCGCACGGCAGGATCAGCCCCAAGATGCGCGGCGGCTGTGGTGAGTTCGGCAATCATCCGCGCATCCAGCGCATTATGCTTTTCGGGGCGGTTAAGGTATAGCCACGCCACGCCGCGATCATCGGTTTCTATCTCCAGCGTTTCAAACATCGCGATCCCTTTCGTGGCGCATGTTTTGCACCATCTCCACAGCCTGCGCCAAAACCTTGCGATCAAGGCCCGTCTGCCAGCCCATCCCCGTCAGCCATTCATGCACAGCCTCGGTGGCCACATTGCCAGATGCACCGGGCGCATAGGGGCACCCACCCAAACCCCCGACAGCCGCATCAAACACCCGCAAGCCCAATTCAAGCGAAGTTTCGATATTCGCCAGCGCCATTCCGCCTGTATCATGATAATGGCCTGCCAGCTGCGCGGCAGGCAATTCCTGCAACACTGCGCCCAGCATGGCGGCAATCGTCTCTGGCGTGCCACGCCCGATTGTATCGCCCAGACTGATTTCATAGCAACCCAGATCGCGCAGCCGGGCGACAACCCACGCGACCCGCGCAGGCGCGACCGGGCCATCATAGGGGCAATCTGTCACGCAAGATACATAGCCGCGCACAGGCACACCCGCAGCGCGCGCGGCCTCTGCAACAGGGGCAAAGCGCTCTAAGCTCTCGGCAATGGTGCAATTCAGATTGGCCTTGCTAAACCCTTCGGACGCCGCGCCAAAAATCGCCACTTCATCAGCGCGCGCGGCAAGCGCGCGCTCCAGCCCTGTGATATTTGGCACAAGTGCCGCATAGCGCAGGCCCGCGCGCCGTGTGATCTGTGCCAGCACATCGGCGCCATCGGCCATTTGCGGAACCCATTTGGGGCTGACGAAACTCGCCACCTCCATGCGGCGAAACCCCGCGCCACTCAGGCAATCCACCAGCGCCACCTTGGCGGCGGTTGGGATCAGGCGCTTTTCGTTTTGCAAGCCATCGCGCGGGCCAACCTCGAAAATCTCGACATATGCCATTGCTACCCCCGCCCCTCTGGTGGTTTTTCTGGCGGCGGATAGAAATCGCGCAGGTAGATTTGCGCCTGCCCATCGCACGCCAAGGCCCGCTGAAAGGCAGGGCGCGCGGCGGCCTGTGCCAGATAGGCCGCCGCACCATCCGGCAAGGCCACAAAGCGTTGTGCCAGTAAAACGCCGTAGCCAAGCGCGATATCGGCCACAGAGAAAGACCCCGCCACCCATTCCGGGCCAAGGCTGCGCAGCGCATTTTCCAGCCGCCGCGCTTCCAGCCGCATGACAGTGGCAGAGCGCATTTCAGCGCTGCGCAAAACAATATGATGCTGCGTCAGATTGGACAGCATCGCGCCCAATGTCTCGGCATAATGCAACCCTTGCAGAAAGGCCGCGCGATGGGCCGCGCCCTCCGCCGGGCGCAGATGCGGGGCAAAGCATTCGGCCAGATAAAGAAGGATCGCGCCGCTTTCACACAGGGATTGCCCGTCAATCTCTATGGCAGGCACGCGGCCAGCCGGTGCGCGCGCCAGATGTTCCGGGCTGCGCAAGGATGTGTCAAAAAAGCTGCAATGAATCAATTCATACGGCGCGCCGATCTCCTCCAAGGCCCAAAGCACCCGGAAAGACCGCGATTGCGCGACATGCCACAGCCGGATCATGGCTGCGCCCTGTCTTGGCGGATGGCTGGTGCGCTCATTCTTCCAGCTCCAGCCGCACCAAGGCTGCACCCGCTTCCACCTGCGCGCCCGCCCCGCACAGCACCTCTGCCACACGGCCCGCGCGCCCGGCCACAAGCGTATGCTCCATCTTCATCGCCTCCAGCACGGCAAGCCTGTCGCCTTGCGCGACATCATCGCCCACGCCCACAAACACTGCCCGCACCAGCCCCGGCATGGGTGCCAGCACGATATCAGCGCCCAATCCTGCCCCCGCATCACGCGCCAGCGGATCGGGGCAGGCAAAGACGCGCGGCACAGCCCCACAGAGTGCCACCCCAGCCGCCAGCCGTGCCCCCGCCACACGTGCGGGCGCATCTGTGACGCGGAGACCATCCGCAAACGCCATCACCTCCAACTCGGCTCCCGCAACCTGCACGCGCCCCCGCGCTGGCCCCGTTACCGCAAGCCGCAAACCTGCATATCCCGCCAGCGCCACATCTTGCCAGATCGGCCCGCCAAGGCTGAACCCCGCCAGCGGATCGCAGAGTGCGGGCAAATCTACCGCATAGGCGCAAGCAGCGGCCAATTCCCAATTTGCAGGTTCTGGCACATGCGTCAGGCTGGCCAGATCGCGCGCGATAAGCCCGGTATCCACATCGCCCACCCGAAACCCGGCATGGCGGGAAAGTGCACCCAGAAACGCCAGATTGGTCACCGTCCCCGCCACTTCGGTGGCACTCAGCGCCGCTTCCAGCCGCTTCAGTGCAATTGCACGGGTTGGGCCGTGGGTGATGATCTTTGCAATCATCGGATCATACCATGGGCTGATCTCATCGCCCGCGCGCACGCCAGTCTCGTTGCGCGCATTTGCGCTAAAGCGCAGATGTTCCAGCCGTCCGGTGGCGGGCAAAAACCCGGCGGGAACATCTTCGGCATAAAGCCGGGCCTCAAACGCATGGCCATCTATGGCCAGTTCTTCCTGAGTTAGCGGCAGCCCCTCGCCAGCGGCAACACGCAATTGCCATTCCACCAGATCCACCCCGGTAATCGCCTCTGTGACAGGGTGTTCCACCTGCAAGCGGGTGTTCATCTCCATGAACCAAAACCCGTCTGGCCGCAGCCCGCGCGCACCATCGACAATGAATTCCACTGTTCCCGCGCCCGCATAGCCAATGGCACGGGCTGCACGCACAGCCGCTTGCCCCATCGCTGCGCGCATCTCCGGGGTCATCCCCGGTGCGGGGGCTTCCTCGATCACCTTTTGATGGCGGCGCTGGAGCGAGCAATCGCGCTCGAACAGATGGACGGCATCCACGCCATCGCCAAAGACCTGCACCTCTATATGGCGCGGCTTGTGGATGAATTTCTCCACCAGCACCGCATCATTGCCAAAGGCGCTGGCCGCTTCGGATTTGGCACTTTCCAGCGCGTCCAGAAATTGCGCAGGCTTTTCGACCAGCCGCATCCCCTTGCCACCGCCCCCGGCCACGGCCTTGATCAAAACAGGATAGCCAATGGTATCGGCAGCACCTGCCAGATGCTCTGGCTCCTGATTGGCACCGTGATAGCCCGGCACAACCGGAACCCCGGCCTCTGCCATCAGCGCCTTGGCCGCGTCTTTCAGCCCCATGGCCCGGATCGCGCTGGCAGAGGGGCCGATAAAGACCAGCCCCGCCCCCTCTACATCGGCCACGAAATCGGGGTTTTCCGATAAAAACCCATAGCCGGGGTGAATGGCCTGCGCGCCAGAGGCAAGGGCCGCGCGAATGATGGCATCACCGCGCAAATAGCTGTCGCGCGGCGCAGGGCCACCAATCAGAACGGCCTCATCGGCCATAGTGACATGCAGCGCGCTTGCATCGGCCTGAGAATAGACAGCAACCGTTTTTACCCCCAAAGCGCGGGCAGAGCGCATGATGCGCAGCGCGATTTCCCCGCGATTGGCAATAAGTATCTTATCGAACATGGGCTGTGTCCTTTATAGCCTCTGGCGCGCTGTCTGGCCCCTGCGCGCTTTCACATGCGGAATATGCCAAAGCGCGTCTGCGGGATGGGCGCATTCAGGCTGGCAGCCAGCGACAAGGCCAGCACCTGCCGGGTATGGCGCGGATCAATGATACCGTCATCCCATAGCCGGGCCGAAGCATAGAGCGGGTGTGACTGGCGCTCGAACATCTCCAGCGTGGGGCGCTTGAAATCTTCTTCCTCCTGCGCGCTCCACGCCTGCCCCGCGCGCTCTAGCGCATCGCGTCTGACCGTGGCCAACACGCCCGCCGCCTGCGCCCCGCCCATTACCGAAATCCGGCTATTGGGCCATGTCCACAAAAAGCGCGGGCTATAGGCGCGCCCGGCCATGCCGTAATTGCCCGCCCCAAAACTGCCCCCCACCAGCACTGTGATTTTGGGAACCGACGTGGTGGCAACAGCCGTCACCAACTTTGCGCCGTGGCGGGCAATCCCCTCATTCTCATATTTGCGCCCAACCATGAAGCCTGTGATATTTTGCAGAAATATCAGGGGTATGCAGCGCTGCGAACACAGTTCGACAAAATGCGCACCTTTCACAGCGGCATCGGAAAACAGCACGCCATTATTGGCGATAATCCCCACGGAGACGCCCATAATATGGGCAAATCCCGTTACCAGCGTTTCGCCAAAGCGCGGCTTGAATTCGTCAAAGCGCGATCCATCGACAACGCGGGCAATCAGCTCGCGGATATCGTAAGGGGTGCGCAAATCGGCGGGGACAATGCCAAGAATTTCCTCGGCGTCATAGGCCGGGGCCTCATAGCTTGCGGCGGTCTGACTGCGCGCTTGCATCATTCCCAGACTGCCCACCGCGCGGCGCGCCAGTGCCAGCGCGTGTGCGTCATCCTCGGCCAGATAATCGGCCACGCCCGACAAGCGGGTATGCACATCGCCCCCCCCCAGATCTTCGGCGCTGACCACCTCGCCCGTGGCGGCCTTCACCAAGGGCGGGCCTGCCAGAAAGATCGTGCCCTGATCTTTCACGATGATTGTAACATCCGCCATCGCAGGGACATAGGCCCCGCCCGCCGTGCAAGACCCCATCACCACTGCGATCTGGGCAATCCCTTTGGCACTCATGCGGGCCTGATTATAAAAGATGCGGCCAAAATGGTCGCGATCCGGGAAAACCTCGTCCTGATTGGGCAGGTTGGCGCCGCCGCTATCGACCAGATAAATACAGGGCAGATGGTTTTCTTCCGCAACTTCTTGCGCGCGCAAGTGCTTTTTGACGGTCATAGGGTAATAAGTGCCGCCCTTGACCGTCGCATCATTGCAAATGATCATGCACTCACGGCCAGACACATGGCCAATCCCGGCAATCACGCCTGCACAGGGGGCCGCGCCATCATACAGGCCATGCGCGGCGGTCATGCCAAGTTCCAGAAACGGCGCGCCCCTGTCCAGCAGGTTTGCAACACGGTCACGCGGCAGCATCTTGCCGCGTGATATGTGGCGGGCGCGCGCCGTCTCGCCCCCGCCTGCGCGGGCAAGGGCCTGAGCCTCTGCCACCTCTGCCAGCGCGGCAAGATGTGCGGCGCGATTGGCGCGGAATTGTTCTGATCCCGTCAGAATGGCAGATTCAATCTTCATTCACCACCTCCCAACTCTATCCCCGCTGCTGGCCTTGCGCGCGCCTACCCCTCGCCAGAGTAAATGCCCATAAGATACAATGCCTGCTGGGCTGTCACTGTCATCATACACCCCAAAAATGCCGGACTGGCCCCAGTGCCGCCCTGCCAAAGCGATGCCTCGTAGCTGCAACGCGCATCGCGAAATGTAATCCAGGCCCGCTGCATATCGCGCAACTGCTCGGCTTGAATAGCCAGATGCGTTGGCAAACCCGCATCAGACGCCTGCATCGTAGAGCGCAAAGCCTGATAGCCGCTATTGAGCATGTCATCCCAATAGGCCAGTTCGGCATCCAGACAAAACCCCATCCCTATAGTGGTCTGGCCATCTGGCGTGGCCATGCACTCAACAGCAGACAGGCCGATACAGGCGGATTTGTCACCCTCATGCCCCGAATTGACCAAGCATGAGTCTGTGGCCTGCGGTGTGAAGGACAGAGCTTGCGCGGCAACTGGTGCGGCAAACAGGGCGAAAATGGCAATATATGGACGCATAAGGTGTAATCTCGTTTCTAGAGGGTGAAAAAAGGGTAGGATTGCCCCGCCCTGCCCCGTGGCGCAAGCCAAATCACCCCATCGCCCCCATCAATTCGCGCCCTACCAGCATGCGCCGGATTTCCGATGTGCCCGCGCCGATTTCCATAAGCTTTGCATCACGGAACAAGCGGCTGACGGGGCTGTCATTCATGAACCCCGCGCCCCCCATCGCCTGCACAGCTTGGTGCGCCTGTTTCATCGCCTCTTCCGAGGCATAGAGCACGCAGGCCGCAGCATCCGCGCGGGTTACAGCGCCCCTGTCACAGGCTTTGGCCACTTCATAGACATAGGCGCGGGCAGAATTCATGGCGGTGTACATATCGGCAATCTTGCCCTGCATAAGCTGGAAACTGCCAATGGGCTGGCCAAATTGGTGGCGGTCGCGCAGATATGGCATGATCTCATCGAGACACGCCGCCATGATCCCTGTGCCAATGCCTGACAAAACCACGCGCTCGTAATCA
>JAIUNA010000009.1 GCA_022565265.1 Roseinatronobacter sp.
ACTGGCGATAGACGCAAGGCGCATCACAACAGCGCGCCAATCACCACGCCCAGCCCCACCAACCCACCGCCCAGCGCGGCCCATGCCAATGGGCTGCGCGGCGCCGATGCCGCATTGCGCGGCTGGCGATTGGCTTGGGCAATCAGCGCCTCTTCTACAAGGCGGGGCAAGTGCGGGCCAAAGCGCGTAAGTATGCGCGCAGTCTGGCCCAGATCGCGCGCAAGCGCCTTGGGGCCAATGCTTTCGCGGATATATTCTTCCACCACGGGCTTTGCCACATGCCACATGTTGATTTCAGGGTTCAAAGACCGCGCCACCCCTTCCACCACAACCATGGTGCGTTGCAACAAGATCAACTCGGTGCGGGTTTCCATGCCGAAACGCTCTGTCACCTCGAACAGATAGGCCAGAAGCCGCGCCATGGAGATATGGCGCGCATCCATCCCGAAAATCGGCTCTCCGACAGAGCGCAGGGCGCGCGCGAATTCGTCCATATCGCGATCCGGCGGCACATAGCCTGCTTCGAAATGCACTTCGGCCACGCGCCTGTAATCCTTGCGGATAAAGCCGAACAGAATTTCAGCATAAGCCCGGCGGGTAAAGCTGTCGATCCGCCCCATGATCCCGAAATCCAGCGCGATAATCTCGCCCGTCTCTGTTACCTTCAGATTGCCTTGGTGCATGTCGCCATGGAAAAACCCGTCGCGCAGCGCATGGCGCAAGAACAGGGTCAGAACCCGTACGCCCAATTCGTTGCGATCAATGCCAAAGCTGTCAAGCGCGGCATTATCGCCCATAGGCATGCCTTCAGCCCAGCCCAGCGTCATCACGCGGCGCGAGGACAGGCCCCAGATGGGGCGCGGCACAGAGAACCCCGCGTCATTCTCGGTATTGGCGGCAAATTCCGCCGCAGAGGCCGCTTCCAACCGCAAATCCAATTCGCCGTCCACCACGCTTTCAAAATGCGTGATCACATCCAGTGGCCGCAAGCGGCGTGTCTTGGGCAGCAGAAATTCAATCACCCCTGCCGCAAAATAGAACGCGTCAATATCCGTCCGAAAGGCGCGCTCCACATCCGGGCGCAGCACTTTTACCGCCACTTTCGCGCCTGTATCGGCCCGAATAGCCGAATGCACCTGCGCGATAGAGGCCGCGGCCACAGGCTCTGACACTTCGGAAAACACCTCTGCCACAGGGCGTTCCAGTTCTGCCGCGATCATCTCCAACGCTTTCGCACGGGGGAAGGGCGGCAGCTTGTCTTGCAGATAGCGCAATTGATCGGCCAGTTCCTGGCCCACAACATCGGGGCGGGTGGCAAGGCTTTCGCCAAATTTGATATAGGCGGGGCCAAGCGCTGTCAGCGCGCGCGTCAACGGCGGCAGGGCAGGATCACCCTTCAGCCCCAGAAACTTGAACGGCCAGCCCAGCACACGCGCTGCCAAACGCAGGCGCTGGGGCGCGTTCATCGCCTGCAAAACCACCTGCATCGCGCCAGTGCGCTCGAATGTGGCACCGGTACGGATAAGCCGCCAAAGGTTGAAAGGCCCGCGCATCGTTTACAGCTTCCAGCCGGAATGCAGCGCCGCAATTCCCAGCGAGAGGTTGCGGTATTTCACCTGCCCAAACCCGGCCTCGCGGATCATCTGGGCAAAGCGTTCCTGATCGGGGAAGCGGCGAATCGATTCGACCAGATATTGATAACTGTCACGATCATTCGCCACCACCTGCCCCATTACCGGGATCACATTGAAGGAATACAGATCATAGGCTTTTTGCATCATGTCATTGGGGATATGGCTGAATTCCAGCACCATCAACCGCCCGCCGGGGCGCAACACGCGGTAAGCCTCGCGCAGCGCATCTTCAATGCGGGTGACATTGCGAATGCCAAAGCTGATTGTATAGACATCGAAACTGTTGTCAGCGAACGGCAGCGCCATGGCATCGCCCACTATCCAGTTCAGCGATTGTGCCATATTTTCAGCTTCGGCGCGTTTTTGCCCTTCCAGCAGCATGGATTCTGTCAAATCCAGAACAGTGGCATGCGCCCCCGCGCCTGCGCGCTTCAGGAACCGAAAGGCCACATCGCCTGTCCCCCCCGCCACATCCAGCAGGCGCTGGCCGGGGCGCGGGGCCAGCCAATCCATCATCGCATCTTTCCAGATACGGTGAATGCCCAGCGACATCAGATCATTCATGATATCGTATTTCGAGGCCACGCGCGTAAAAACGCCATGCACCAGACCAGCCTTCTGGCCCTCTTCGACTGTCTGAAAACCGAAATGGGTTGTCTTGTCCTGGTCTGTCATATCTCGCGCACTCCTGGCCGCGCCCCCCTTGCCGGGGTGCTTTGCATCTCCTTATAGGGTTTGTGGGGGCTGATACAATGCGACCCCTTTACACCCGCAGGAGTGCGCCATGCCCGAATTGCCCGAAGTTGAAACCGTGCGCTGTGGCCTTTTGCCTGCGATGGAAGGCCAGCGCATTGCGCGCGCCGAAATCCGCCGCCCAGATCTGCGCTGGCCTTTCCCCGCGGATATGGGCGCGCGCCTGACAGGCGCACGAGTGATGCAGTTGCGCCGCCGCTCGAAATACATTCTGGCCGATCTCGATAGCGGCGAGAGCCTGATAATCCATCTGGGCATGTCGGGGCGCATGGTCATATCCGGGCTGGAAGCCGCACATGTGCCGGGGCAGTTTCACTTCACCCATCCGGCTGTGGAAAAGCATGACCATGTGATCTTTCACATGGAAAGCGGTGCGCGTGTGACATTCAATGACCCCCGCCGCTTTGGCGCAATGGATCTCTGCGCCACCGCCACGCTGGAGAGCCACCCTCTGCTGGCCAGTATCGGGCCGGAACCCTTGGGCAATGGCTTTGATGCCGCCTATCTGGCCGCCCGGCTGGACGGGCGCAAAACCCCCATCAAAACCGCGCTCCTCGATCAGCGAATCGTTGCGGGCCTTGGGAATATCTATGTGTGCGAGGCCCTGTATCACGCCGGAATAAGCCCCAAACGCGCCGCGGGCCAAATTGACCGCGTACAGATAGACGCGCTGACAGAGGCCATTCGCACCACCCTTCGTGCCGCGATAGAGGCCGGGGGATCATCCCTGCGCGATTATCGCCAAGCCAATGGCGAACTTGGGTATTTCCAGGATTCTTTCCGCCTCTATGGGCGCGAGGGGGCACCCTGCACCACCCCCGGTTGCCGCGAAACTGTGCACCGTGCCGTGCAATCGGGCCGATCAAGCTTCTACTGCCCTGCCTGCCAGAGATGACTTGAACCCAAGCGCCAAGCTGGTATGCCAAAGAGCCAGACCATAACAAATAAGGTGCCACCCCATGGCCTATGAAACGCTGATCGTCGATATCGAGAATCATATCGCACTGATCCGCCTGAACCGCCCCGAAGCCCTCAATGCCCTGAACAGCACAATGATGGGCGAACTGGCCGAGGCCCTGACCGCCGCTGACCAGAATGACCGGGTGCGCTGTATTGTCATCACCGGCACGGACAAAGCCTTTGCCGCTGGCGCTGATATCAAGGAAATGTCGGAAAAAGGCTTTGTGGATATGTTCCAGGCCGATTTCTTCACCCCCGAAACCGAGGCCCTGTTGCGCGTGCGCAAGCCGATCATCGCCGCTGTCAGTGGCTATGCCCTGGGTGGCGGGTGCGAATTAGCCATGATGTGTGACTTCATCATTGCGTCCGATACCGCGAAATTCGGCCAACCCGAAATCAACCTTGGGGTAGTAGCCGGCATTGGTGGCACCCAACGCCTCACACGATTTGTTGGCAAATCCAAGGCCATGGACATGCACCTTACTGGCCGCTTCATGGATGCCGAAGAAGCTGAGCGTTCTGGCCTTGTCAGCCGTGTTGTGCCCGTCAAGAAGCTGATGGAAGAAACCATGGCCGCCGCCGCCAAGATTGCCGAGAAATCGCAAATCACCGTCAAGGTGGTGAAAGAAGCGGTCAATCGCAGCTATGAAACAACATTGCGCGAAGGGCTGCTGTTTGAACGACGCGTCTTTCACATGCTGTTCAACTCTGAGGATCAGAAAGAGGGCATGTCGGCCTTTCTGGAAAAACGCCAACCGCAATTCCGCGATCAGTAAGGGGATTGCCCCTTTTCTTTTTGGCCGGGCTGGCGTATAGCCCGGCTCACATGCGCGTGGGCCCGCTTAAGGCATGAGTCGGAACTGGTCTTGCAGACCAGTGGCGGGGCCATTGCAAACCAGAATTGACCCGCACACGAAAGACGAACCCATGGCAAATACACCCCAGTCGAAAAAGCGCGCCCGTCAGGTAGAGCGCCGCACCGAAATCAACAAGGCACGCCGTTCGCGCATCCGCACCTTCCTGCGCAAAGTGGAAGAAGCGATTGCATCGGGCGATCAAACCGCAGCAGCCGAAGCGCTGCGCGCGGCACAGCCCGAACTGGCGCGCGGCGTCACAAAGGGCGTTATGCACAAAAACACCGTTGCACGTAAAATGTCGCGCCTGTCATCGCGCGTAAAGGCATTGGCCGTCTAAAGGCCTGTTGCAGACAAGCCGAAAAAAGCACCCTGTGGGGTGCTTTTTTTTCTGTGCTGGAATTTCCGGCCTTTGCACGGCATCTGCGATTCTTTTGTCATGAAAGCTGCGTCAAGGCTGATGTTCGGTTGCCCCCTTTGGTAGCGATTGCTAATGTCGGATCACGATATGAGTCGGACACGAATGTGCGCGCGACAAAGGTAAAAAAGGGCCATATGCCATCGGGCTTTGGATGGATGGGCACAAACCTTGTCGCCATGTTCATCGTCGTATTTGGTATTTGAACTAAGGGAATTTCCGGTTCTGCCATGGCAGTAACCGATATCTTGCTGTGAAATGTTGCTCGTCGCGCTGCCACGCGAAAGAAAGCATGCTGTGTTAGGTTGCGCTATAATGCGCGGGAAGAAGACAAATGGGCTGGGGGAAAATGGTTGCAGATCAATGGGCTGGTATTTCGGAAGACCTCCGTTCAGAAATTGGCGAAAGCAACCACAAAAACTGGATAGCGCCTTTGGAATGTCTGGGCGCTGATTCGGGCGTGCTGCGGTTTCGTGCGCCATCGCGTTTTGTGGGCGATTGGGTGAAGCGCACCTATCATGATCAGATTTTCGCCCGCGTGCGCTCTGTCAGTGCCGAAGTTGCGCGGCTGGAATTTGTCGTAGGTGATGCGCCGCGCCGTATGGCCGCACCGGCAGTAGCCCCCGTCAAACCCGCTCCAAGCGAAGAGCTGCAAAGCGCGCCCCTGGACGGGAAATACAATTTCGACAATTTTGTTGTCGGCAAGCCCAATGAATTGGCGCATGCCGCTGCACGCCGCGTGGCCGAAGGTGGAAATGTCACCTTCAACCCGCTGTTCCTGTATGGCGGTGTCGGCTTGGGCAAAACCCATCTGATGCACGCCATCGCCTTGGAATTGCGCGAAAAGCGGCCCGATTTGCAGGTTCTGTACCTGTCGGCAGCACAATTCATGTATCGCTTTGTCCAGGCCCTGCGCGACCGCGAAATAATGGATTTCAAGAACCTCTTCCGCTCGGTTGATATGCTGATGGTGGATGATGTGCAGTTCATTGCGGGCAAGGACAGCACACAAGAAGAATTCTTCCATACGTTCAATGCGCTGGTAGATCAGAACAAGCAGATCGTGATTTCGGCAGATCGCGCCCCCGGAGAGATCAAGGATCTGGAAGCGCGGATATCCTCGCGCATGCAATGTGGGCTGGTGGTGGATCTGCACCCCACCAATTACGAATTGCGCCTTGGTATTTTGCAGCGCAAGGCCGCGCAATTTGCCCAAAGCTATGGCAGTATCAAGATTGGTGATGGTGTCTTTGAATTTCTGGCACATCGAATCACCACAAATGTGCGGGTTCTGGAAGGGGCTTTGCAGCGGCTTTTCGCGTTTTCCAGCCTGATCGGGCAAGAAGTCAGCCTTGATATGGTGCAAGATTGCCTGTCTGATATCCTGCGCAGCTCTGAACGGCGGGTGACAGTGGAAGAAATCCAGCGCAAAGTGGCTGAGCATTTCAATATTCGCCTGTCAGACATGCTTGGCCCCAAGCGCACCCGCACCATTGCAAGGCCCCGGCAAATTGCCATGTATCTGTCCAAAGAGATGACATCGCGCTCTCTGCCAGAGATTGGCCGCCGCTTTGGCGGGCGTGATCACACCACAATTTTGCATGGTGTGCGCAAGGTGGAAGAGATGCGTGGCAGCGACAGCCAGTTGAATGAAGATATAGAATTACTGCGGCGGCTGCTGGAAAGCTGATTCTGTCCCGATACTGGCGAAAAAGCGCTTGTCGTCGGGGTAAAATTGACTAGGCTCACGCTCCCCGGCTGGCGCTATCTGGCCAGCTGCAAGGCAAGGACGCAAGGCATGAACATCAGTATCGAACGGGCTGTGTTGCTCAAGGCCGTCTCTCAGGCGCAATCCGTGGTCGAGCGGCGCAACACGATTCCGATTCTTGCAAATGTCTTGATCGAGGCCAGCGATGCCGCCGTGCATCTGCGCGCGACCGATCTGGATATCGAAGTTCTCGATCAGGCCCCCGCCATGGTGGAGCAGGCTGGTGCAACAACTGTTTCTGCGGTTTTGCTGCATGAGATCATTCGCAAACTGCCCGATGGCGCGCTGATTGAACTTGCCGATGATCCCCGCACGGGGCGGCTACAAGTGACGGCGGGTCGGTCAACCTTCTCGCTGGCCACATTGCCGAAAGAAGATTTCCCCGTGATGGCCTCCAGCGAATACAGCGCCAATTTCGCGGCCCCCGCCAAAGTGCTGCGGCGGTTGTTTGACAAGGCGAAATTCGCCATTTCCACCGAAGAAACCCGCTATTATCTGAACGGCGTCTATATGCATGTGGCCGAAGGCGAAAATGGGCGGGTGCTGCGCTGCGTGGCCACTGATGGCCATAGGCTGGCGCGGATAGACGCGCCCTTGCCCGCGGGGGCAGAGGCAATGCCCGGCGTGATCGTCCCGCGCAAAACCGTGGGCGAGTTGCGCAAGCTGCTGGAAGATGATGACATGGAAATTGCCGTGTCCGTCTCGGAAACCAAGGTGCGTTTTGCTACGCCTGAAATCACCCTCACTTCCAAAGTGATTGATGGCACTTTCCCCGATTACAGCCGCGTGATTCCCACCCAGAACACCAAACGGCTGGAAGTGGATGCGTCTGAATTTGCCAAGGCTGTGGATCGTGTGGCCACGGTATCTTCCGAACGCTCGCGCGCGGTGAAGCTGGCGCTGGAAGATGACAAGCTGGTGCTCTCTGTCAATGCGCCCGATAGCGGCGCGGCAGAGGAAGAACTGATCGTGGCCTATAGCGACGAACGGCTGGAAATTGGCTTCAACGCCAAATACCTGCTGGAAATCGCTTCTCAGGTGGATCGCGAGAATGCGGTATTCCTGTTCAACTCTTCCGCCGATCCAACGCTCATGCGCGAAGGCAATGATACCAGCGCGGTTTATGTGGTCATGCCAATGCGGGTTTGAGTAGGGTTTTGTGTGGCTATTTCTTTTCACCCGCCGCAGGGATGTATTGTTAGAGTAGATTTTGATCAGGCATTCAAAGAACCAGAGATGGTGAAGCCACGCCTCTGTGTGGTCATGTCAAAGCCGATACAGGCGCGCAAGAATCTGTGCACTGTGATTGCGCTGAGCACGACAGCACCAATGCAGGTAATGCCTTATCATGTAGAACTTACGATTCCTTTTCAACTCCCCGCTTACTGGACGCAAAAAATCTGTTGGGCCAAATGCGATATGGTTTATGCGGCAGGTTTTCACAGAATCGATCTGCTCCGACTCGGAAAGCAAGGCGATAAGCGAATATACCAAACCAAGAGCCTGCCCACGACCAGTTTTCAGGAAATACAGCGTGCCATGCTACACGGATTGGGATTGTCCAACTTGACAAAACACCTCTAACTCCCCATCTTGAGGGCGTCGCGGCTCTGGAGACATCCGCATTAAGACCCTTAGGGGCCATCGCGTCAGACTGGCGATAGCAAGCCTTGACGCGATGAAGTTTGAAGCCCCGCCAAAAGGCGGGGCTTTTTGCCACTGGCATCTTGGCGCGAAACTTCATACCGCTAGGCCATGCCGGTTTACATTACCCATCTCACGCTGTCGCAGTTCCGCTCGCATAGCCGCACGCGGCTGGTGCTGGATGGTCGGCCCGTGGTGCTGGCGGGGCCAAATGGCTCTGGTAAAACCAATATTCTCGAAGCGGTTTCCCTACTCTCGCCGGGCCGTGGTTTGCGCCGTGCTACCCCGGAAGAAATTGCGCGCAAATCTGCCGCCATCGGTTGGAAACTGCGCGCCGAAATTGCCATGCCTGACGGGCTGCGCCTGATTGAAACATGGGCCGAACCCGGCCAGTCGCGGCAGTTGCGGATAGATGAAAAAGCCGCCCCACAGATTGCCTTGGGCGATGTGATGGCCATGCTCTGGCTTACCCCGGTCATGGACAGGCTGTGGCTGGAAGGGGCCGAGGGGCGCAGGCGGTTTCTGGATCGCATGGCGCTCAGTTTCCGCCCCGATCACGCCGCGCAGGTGCTGGCCTATGAAAAAGCCATGCGCGAACGCAATCGGCTGTTGCGCGACGGGGTGGGCGATGGCGGCTGGTACGGCGCGCTGGAAGTACAGATGGCGCAATCGGGCGCGCAGATCAGCGCCAACCGGCGCTCCACATTGGCCCTTTTGGCGCAATATGCGCGCACCGACAGCCCCTTTCCTGTGGCCGATCTGGTGCTGGATTGCCCTGCCCCGACAGAGGAAGCCGCGCTGGCCACAGCGCTGGCCGAAGGGCGCAGGCGCGACATGGCCGCAGGGCGCAGCCTGACAGGCCCCCACCGCGCCGATCTGGGCGCGCGCTGGGCGGCAAAGGATATGGACGCCGCGCAATGTTCGACCGGAGAGCAGAAAGCCCTTCTCATCTCGCTTATCCTCGCCAATGCGCGGGCTTTGGCCGATCAGCACGGCGCGGCCCCGGTTTTATTGCTGGATGAAGTGGCCGCCCATCTTGACGCCGCGCGGCGCGCGGCGCTTTATGACGAAATCTGCGCGCTTGGGGCGCAGGCTTTTCTGACTGGCACAGGGGCAGAGCTGTTTACCACGCTCGGCCCACGCGCGCAGCATTTTGCGCTGCATGAAACGGGCGGCCAGTCGCAGATTGAAAGCCTGACGCCATGACACGCACCCCACCGCGCTTTGACCAGAGGCCCCATGACAATCTCGCTGCTAGAGCTGTTCTTTTACGCAGGTGCCATCCTTATTCTGTTCCTCACCCCCGGCCCTGTCTGGGTGGCACTGACCGCGCGCGCCATGTCCGGCGGCTTTCGTCAAGCGGCCCCTTTGGCAGTGGGCGTGGCCTTGGGCGATATGTTCTGGCCCCTTGCCGCCATTTTTGGGCTGACATGGATTTTGTCCATCTATGGCGATCTGCTGGAAGCGATGAAATGGGTCGCGGTTGGGATGTTCGTTTTCATGGGCGCGCAGCTTATCCGCCATGCCGCGCGCGATCTCTCTGCCGATAGCCGCCTGACACGCCCCGGCGCAATGGCTGGCTTTGCCGCAGGGGTGACAGTGATTTTGGCCAATCCAAAGGCGATCTTGTTCTATATGGGTGTGCTGCCGGGGTTTTTTGATCTCACCCGCCTGACATGGGCCGATATCATGGCCGTGATCCTTGTATCAGCCACCATCCCCATGATTGGCAATCTGCTATTGGCGCTGGCAATCGACAAGGCGCGTGCGCTGTTGCGCTCTGGCACAGCCATTGCACGCACAAACCGGATTGCGGGTGTGTTGATGATCGGGGTGGGCGTGGTAATCGGGCTAAGTTGATCACCCGCCCCGCAACAGCCGCTCCATCTGGATAGGTTGCGGGCTGCCTGCCAGAAGCGCGCGATAGATCACCAGCGATTCCGCCACGCGCATGATATAATTGCGCGTCTCTGCGAAAGGCACAGTTTCGACCCAGCGCAGGATATCCACATTCGGATCACGCGGATCACCCAGCCGGGGTATCCATTGCCGGGGCCGCCCCGGCCCGGCGTTATACCCCGCCGCCACCAACGCCAGCGATGAGCCAAATTCTGCGCGCAAGTCTTCCAGATACGCCGCACCAAGGCGGGCGTTTAATTCCGGGTTGCGCGTCAGATCACTGGCATCGAAGGCAAGGCCCAGCTTGCGCGCCATCATCTGACCTGTGCCGGGCACAACCTGCATCAAACCCCGCGCATCGGCATGGCTTATCACTGCGGGGTCAAACTCGCTCTCGCGCCGGGCAATGGCCTTGACCAGATCCATCGGCACAGGCCACGCGGCGCGCGCCAGATCCGTAACCGGGAAATAGGCGCGCGGCAGAATGATTTCATTTTGCACCGCGATTTTTGCAATGTTCAGGGCAAAATTCGGCTCGTTCAGTGCCAGCATCAGATCGGCCAGCGCGCCGATCTCGGCCTCATCTTCCAACTGCCGGGCCAGAAACAGGATAAAGCGGCGTGCCTCGTGCCATTGCCCGGCCTCGCGCAGCAAAAGCGCCGCTTGCAACAGGTCAGAACGCGCAAGCGCAGTGTCGCGCCAATCGGGGTAATCCGGCCCCGCCAAAAGCGCCGGGTCAAGCAACATACCCAGCCTGTCGGCCGCCAGTTGGCCGTAAAAGCCGCTCTGATGCTCGGCCCCGAACTCATAGGCAGTGCGCGCCATCACCGCATCGCCCAGCGCCTCATACGTGCGCCCTTGCCAGAACCCGGCGCGGCCCAGAGTGATCGGGCTGGAACTGCGCACCTGAAGCGCGCGAAAATGCGGCAAAGCTTTTGCCGGATTGCCCAGAAACTCCAGCGCGACAAACCCCGCCAAAAACTCCAGATCAACGAAATGCAACCCGTCCTCCAGCCCATGCGGTGCGGCCAGATCATAGGCGCGCTGATAGGCCCCCTCTGACAGGGCGCGGCGCACCAGAAACACCCGGTCACGCCCCCATGCATCGGCATTGCCCAAACCCTGCGGGGCGCGCGATTGCGCCAGAATCAATTCCTCCGCGCCCTCGTGATTGCCCGCCCGCATGCGAAAGGTGAACCGATCATGCATCAGGCCGGGATCGCCCTGCACGGCGGCGGGCACAGCGGCCACTAGTGCTGTCACACCATCCACACGCTCTTGCAAACCAAGGCGCGCTTGCGCCACGGCCCGCGCGCCCCTGTCCAGCCGCTCCAGATGGCGGCGCGCTGCGGCGCGCTCATTGCGCCATAACAGCATATCCACCCGCGCAGCGTGATGGGGCGACAAAACACTCTCAAAGCTGCGCAAAAGCTGCAATTCGCTTTCACCGCCAAGCAGTTCTTCGCGCCACAACCGCGCGGCCAATGCCTCGGCCTCGGCCGTGCGGCCCTTGTCGCGCAGCGCAAAAACCTGCGCCATCATGCCCGCTTCGGACACAGGCGCGCGCGTGTTGAAAAACGCAAGCACGGTCTCGGCGCTTTGGGTGGCCAGCATCTCTTCGGCATGGCGCGCAACCGCGTTGATCAAAGGCCAATGCCCCTTGTCGCGCAAGAAAGCCTGATACTGGGCAAAACTGCCCTCGCCTGCGCGCAACGCCTGCCATTGAAGCAAATCTTGGGCGATGGGCGCGCTTTGGGCGGCGCGGGCATGGGCTGCCTGCCAATCGCGCGCCTCTGCGGCCTCTATCGCGGAAGACAGCAGCCCCGCTGCGCGTGACGGAGGGGCGCTTGTCTGGGCCTGTGCAGGGCCATCGGGCAAAGCAAACAGGCTAACCACCACGCTTGCGGCCAAAGCAAGTGACACGCGCAGGGCCTTAAGCTTTAGCTGTCGTTGCATGCGCGCACCTCTTTTCACCTTGAAAAACACTGGCGATAGTTCTAACCGCCTCGCTCAGGGCGGCCAGACACATTTCCGCAAGCTTAGACAGGCCGTTATAACCAAGGAGGCGCATATGCAGATCAGAGGCTCACTTCCAGCACTGGTAACGCCCCTGAAAGATGGTGCGCTGGATCTGGACGCGCTGCACGGCCTGATAGAGTGGCAAATCAGCGAAGGCTCTCATGGGTTGGTTCCTGTGGGCACAACTGGCGAAAGCCCTACGCTAAGCCATTCCGAGCATGAGTGCGTGATTGAAGAAGTGGTCAAAGCCGCTGCCGGGCGCGTGCCCGTGATTGCAGGCGCAGGATCAAACAACACGCTAGAGGCGATTGGCTTCATGCGCCACGCCGAAAAAGTGGGTGCGGATGCCGCGCTGGTGGTGACGCCCTATTACAACAAACCCACCCAAGACGGGCTTATCGCTCATTTCACCGCGCTACATGATTGCTGTGATCTGCCCATCATTATCTATAATATCCCCGGCCGTTCGGTTGTGGATATGCTGCCCGAAACAATGGGGCGGCTGGCAGAATTGCCGCGCATCATCGGCGTGAAAGATGCCACGGGAAAGCTGGAACGCGTAAGCCTGCAACGCATGGCCTGCGGGGCAGATTTCATCCAGCTTTCGGGCGAAGATGCCACCGCACCGGGGTTCAATGCGCAAGGGGGCGTGGGCTGTATTTCCGTGACAGCCAATGTCGCCCCAAAGCTATGCGCCGAATTTCAGGAAGCAACGCTGGCAGGCGATTATGCCCGCGCGCTGCAAATCCATGACAAGCTGATGCCGCTGCATGTGGCCATCTTTGCCGAGCCGGGGCTGGTAAGTGCAAAATATGGATTGTCGCGCTTGGGCAAATGCCGCGAGGAAGTGCGCCTGCCCCTGCTTGGCCTGACAGAGACCGCGCGCAAGGGCATGGATGCCGCCATGCGCCATGCGGGGCTGATAAACTAGCCGCATCGGGCCGGAAGGCCGCAAAACAGCGCGGGTGGCGGGCCTTTCTGGCCTGTCCGCGCGTTCTGGGTGCCAATGTGGCAGGCTATGCGGGAACAGGCCCTTCATCTGCCTGCGGCAAGCCCCGCGCAAGGCACAAACATCACCGCGCGATATCCACCCAGAATGGGCGATGACGCAACAAGGGAGCATCGGGCGGGCCAAGCAAGGCCGCATCGGGCGCATCGGGGGCGGGCCAGAACACACCCGCGCCCAGCACCTGCACCCCAGCCCCCGGCAAGATATAGCTTACCCGCAAATTGCCCGGAGCATCGGGCCAATGCACCGTATCTGCCCCATGCGGCCCGGAATGCCCGGCACTCAGACCAGTTGCCGCCAGCATAGCGCCCACACTCTGGGGGAGTGGGTCTTGCAAAGCCGGATGGGCCAGAAGTGCTTGCATAGCACTGTGTATCCCATCCCCATCGTAAGGGTCTAGGTTGCTGCCGCCCAGCAGCACAAAGGGTGCGTCTGGCGGCGGCATAGGGAGTTGCCCCTCCAGAAACGCCCGCCAAAAAGCCGTTTCATCATGGTTACGCAGACGGTTTCGCGTGGGATGGCCACCAAAGACAGGTGGCCCAGCCTGATAGATCAGCAGATGCAGCCGCTCTGCCGGGGCCAGCAAGATCGGAATATCCCAATGCCCGGTACTGGAAAGGCGCTGTATCTCCACAGCCTCGGCAGGCAGATCAGGCAGGCGCGCGCCGGGCAAATCGCGCCACAAAAACCCGGAGAAATCGCGGGCTGATGCGCTGTCTATGGGCAAGCGTGACAAAAGCGCCAGCGCCTTTTGCCCGCGAAACTGCCCATAACCTTGGGTATCATCGGCGGTATGGTCGCGCCCATCGCCTGTCATATCCCGGCCCGTGCGCAACCCGGCATTGGATGGAAAGGCAAAGACATGGCCCATCGCATGCCCCTGCCCTGCAAGCATATCCCGAAACGCCGCCACCCCCTGCAAACCGTGGTCGTAATCCAGCCCCGACAGAACCAGAATATCAGGCGCCAGATGCGCGAGAACCGCCGCCTTGGCCTGTGCCAAAGGGCTGCCCGCCAGAATATCGCGCAGTGCCAGCCCCGGCCCTTGCGCGCCCAGATCAATGCGCCAAAAAACCAGCCTTAGGGCATCTTCCCCGGCCTGATAGGCAGCGGCGGGGACGGCACCCCAAAGGCTTAGGCAGAATAGGCCGATTGCGGCGGCAAGGGCACGGCTTCTTCGGCCTCTGCAATGCGGCGGCGCTGCGCGCGGATCAACTGGCCCACCCGATACATGGAAATGCCGCGCATGATCAGGCTGACCGGAATAAAAGCCCATAGCGTCACCCCCCATACCAGTGCAAGCGGTGTCTCCAGCGTGACAGGCTGCACCAGCAGTGACGAAAGATGCAGCAGCGCTGGCAGCGAAAATGGCATGATAATGCCAACTGCAATATTGATTTGCCCGTCACGCTCCAGCCGCTGCACAACATCCACGCCTTTGGTTGGATCGAAATTTGGCAAATTTACCCAGACATTGAAAATCGTATTTTGCCGCGGCCAATACCCGGCAGCCAATGCACCCAGAAACACTCCCAGCCCCAAAACTGCGATCACAAGCGCCAGCGCCGCGCTGACAGTCACAGTGGCCAGATGTGCCGCAGGCAGGCCAGCGGGCAAGGCCGCGACCAGCAGCGTCACAGGGCTGAAGGAAAAGCTGAGCAGATTGCCAAGCCACAGCGAAAGCCGGGCCACAGGCCCGCTTACCTCTGGTGCCAGAAAAATGTCGCGTTGCAACAATGTCAGCGCCAGAACGATTGCCCCGACAAGAATAAAGCGCGCGCGGTTATAGGGTTTCGCATCCCGAAACTCGATCAAACCGGGATAGGGGGCCGAATATTCCGTGACCACAACAATCGCCGCCAGAAGCGCCAGCAGGGTTACAGCCTGCCCCACCTCTGGAGTGATCACCGGAACCAGCAGCGCCGGGCACAGCACGATCAGCAAGACCAGCACACCGCGCAAAATGCCCTGTAACACCTGAGACATGAAAAATCCGCCGCCTCGTCACTTGAAACTGTTTGTCCTGTAGACGGCGCGGGATGCACGGCTCACAGGGCCTCAAATATCTGAATCTATCGCTTTATTCTGCCTCTTCCGGGCCATACTGGCAAGTCCCATCCGCAGACTGCCCAAGCCGCCGCGCGATTGCGACAAGAATCTGTCGCGCCTTTGCATCAAATTTTAAACAAAACGGCACCCCACGGGGTGCCGCCTGTATACCAATACTTGCGCGTCATCAGACCCAGGGACGGGCCTGGGCGGCCTGCACCTCGAAACTGTCAATCGCAGTCACTTTTTCCAAGGTCAGGCCAATATCATCCAGCCCGTTCAGCAGGCAATGCTTCTTGAACGGGTCAAGCTCGAAACCAAATTCCTGCCCATCCGCGCTGGTGACAGTCTGTGTCTCAAGATCAATTGCAATGCGGGCATTCTCGCCTTTGCGGGCGTCTTCCATCAGGATGTCAACCTGCTCTTGCGGCAGCACGATGGGCAACATGCCGTTCTTGAAGCAGTTATTGTAGAAAATATCGGCAAAGCTGGTCGAGATGACAGCCTTGATCCCGAAATCCGCAAGCGCCCACGGCGCATGTTCGCGCGAGGAACCGCAGCCAAAATTATCGCCCGCCACAAGGATTTGTGCCTTGCGATAGGCGGGTTGGTTCAGCACGAATTCGGGAATTTCATTGCCATCATCATCATAGCGCATTTCATCAAACAGGTTCTTGCCAAGGCCCGAACGCTGGATGGTTTTGAGAAATTGCTTGGGAATGATCATATCCGTGTCGATATTCACAAGCGGCATGGGCGCTGCAACGCTGGAAAGGGTGGTAAATTTGTCCATAACGGTCTCCTGACTGGGCAATGCCGGGGCGCGCAAGGCCCCGGTGCCAGTGTGATGTGGCTATACTCAGGCGGTCTGGGCCATGACGTCGCGGATATCCGTCAGCCGCCCGGTGATGGCGGCGGCGGCGGCCATGGCTGGCGACATCAGATGTGTGCGCCCGCCCCGTCCCTGACGACCCTCGAAATTGCGGTTCGAGGTGGCCGCGCAGCGCTCGCCGGGGCTAAGCTGATCGGGGTTCATAGCCAGACACATGGAACAGCCCGCCAACCGCCATTCAAAGCCCGCATCAAGGAAAATCTGCGCCAGCCCTTCTTCTTCCGCCTGCGCACGCACAAGGCCGGAACCGGGCACAACCATCGCCCGCAGACCGGGCTTGATTTTCTGGCCTTTCAGGATCGCGGCAGCGGCGCGCAAATCCTCGATCCGGCCATTGGTGCAAGACCCGATAAACACAGTATCAATCTCGATATCCGTCAGTTTCTGGCCAGGTGTCAGGCCCATATAATCCAGCGCGCGGCGTGCGGCTTCCACCTTGCCACCGCTAAAGCTGGCCGGATCGGGCACAACTGCGGTAATTGGCAACACATCTTCAGGGCTTGTGCCCCATGTGACCACTGGCGCGATATCTTCGCCCTTCAGCGTCACCACTTTATCCCACTGTGCATCGGGATCGGATTTCAGGGTTTTCCACCATGCCAAAGCCGCATCCCATTGCGCGCCTTTGGGGGCATGGGGGCGGCCCTTCACATACTCGAATGTCTTTTCATCCGGGGCAATCAGGCCCGCGCGCGCGCCGCCTTCAATGGCCATGTTGCACACTGTCATGCGCCCTTCCATCGAAAGCTCTTCAATGGCCTGACCGCAATATTCGATCACATAGCCCGTCCCACCTGCCGTGCCTGTAACGCCGATGACGGACAGGGTAATGTCCTTGGCCGTCACGCCGGGGGCAAGAGAGCCTGTAATCTCTACTTTCATGTTCTTGGATTTCTTCTGGATCAGCGTTTGGGTGGCCAGAACATGCTCCACCTCGGATGTGCCGATCCCATGCGCCAGCGCGCCAAACGCGCCATGGGTCGCGGTGTGGCTGTCGCCGCACACCACAGTCATGCCCGGCAATGTCCATCCCTGTTCGGGGCCGACAATATGGACAATTCCCTGGCGAATATCGTTCACCGGGTAGTAATGCACCCCGAATTCGCGCGCGTTGCGATCCAGCGCATCCACCTGAATGCGTGATTCCTCATTCTCGATTCCCTGCTCGCGGTCGGGCGTGGTGGGAACATTGTGATCAGGCACAGCAATGGTTTTATCTGGCGCGCGCACTGTGCGGCCTGTCATGCGCAGCCCTTCAAAGGCTTGCGGGCTGGTGACTTCATGCACCAGATGGCGATCGATATACAGAAGGCAGGTTCCGTCGGCATCTTCATGGACGACATGCGCGTCCCAGATCTTGTCATAGAGGGTCTTGGGCATGGCTATACTCTTGCAATAGAGGAAGGATTGGCGTGCTGAGAGAGGCCCGCATCGGGGCCTGTGGCAAGATCAGCGCAGTCGTGCGAGCACAGACCTGTTTTCGCGCGCAAAGCGCTGCGGAAGACGCGCGTGATCTGTCATGTCAAAAAATCGGCTCATGCGGTGTTGAATACGCCTGAATTGCGCCCAAGGCAACGGGCAGTGCATGTAAAGGGCGCGACAAGCGAAATTTTGACAATTCGCATGCCTTGGCCACTGGCACGATTGAGAAAGCCTAAAGGCGATGCTATATTGCAGATGTTATCATCTCAACAGGAGGACAGGTCTCTGTCTTACATCGAACCTTCCGCAATTGCGGCCCGCCCGGCATCACTTGCACAAAAACCCATCAGCAGCGATGCCATTCTGGAGCTGGTTCTGACTTCCCTTGACGATGACAAGGCCGAAGAGATTGTGGCGATCGATCTGCGCGGCAAAACCGCGATGGCCGATCACATGGTCATCTGCTCTGGCCGCTCTACCCGGCAGGTCGCGGCGATTGCCCAGAAATTGCTGGACAGGCTCAAAGAAACATTCCGCCTCTCTGCCCGGTCAGAGGGCAAAGATGTGGGCGATTGGGTGTTGATCGACACAGGCGATGTGGTTGTCCATGTCTTCCGGCCCGAAGTGCGCGAGTTCTACCAGCTAGAGAAGATGTGGCAGGATACAGGCAACAAACCGGCTGCCTGATGCGCCTGCATATCTGCGCCATTGGGCGCCTGCGCGCAGGGCCTGAACGCGCACTGATTGACGATTATCTCAACAGGTTTGATCGCGCAGGGCGCGCGCTGTCGCTTGGCCCCTGCAGCGAGCATGAGGTGGATGACCGCAAGGCCACCACCCCTGCCGCGCAGGCGCGGCTTTTGGAACGGGCCTTGCCTGCGGGGGCCATCGTCATCGCGCTGGACGAACGTGGCGACAAAGCCGATTCGCGCGGCTTTGCCCAGATGCTGGCCGCGCGGCGCGATTCCGGCTGCGGGGATCTGGCCTTTGTGATTGGCGGGGCCGATGGGCTGGAGCCGGAGTTTCGAAACCGCGCCCAAGGGCTTTTATCCTTCGGGCCGATGGTCTGGCCGCATGCGCTGGCGCGCGTGATGCTCAGCGAACAGATTTACCGTGCGGCGACAATCCTTGCGGGCAGCCCTTATCACCGCGATTGAGGGGCGGATTGCCCAACGCACAGCTTGCGCCCCTGCTTACCAGCAATCCGCGCCGCGCCGTCCAAAAGTCTCTACCAGAAAATCAATCAAGGCCCGAACTTTGGGCTGCGTGTAGCGTCCGGCAGGATAAACCGCATACAGGCTTTGCACATCGCGCGGCAAATCCGGGATCACATCTTCCACCAGCCCTTCGCGCATCGCACGCGCATACAGGAAATTTGGCAGATAGGCGATGCCAAGCCCATTGATGGCGGCGGTCAGCAGTGATTGCCCGTCATTGACTGAAAACCATGTCGCAGAGCGTACTTGCCGCTGTTCCCCAGATGGCGCGGTAATCTTCCAGACAGAGCTGGCCGCATTTTGCGCATAATACAGCAGACGGTGATCATTGAGATCATCAATCCGGCAGGGGCGCCCGTGTTTGGCCAGATAATCAGGTGCTGCGATCAACCGTTGTGTGGCCTCGCAAATCTTGCGCGCGCGCAGGGTGGAGTCGTCCATATCGCCCATACGTATGGCCAGATCAAACCCCTCCGAAACCAATTCGACATAGCGGTTTTTCAGCACCATATTGACCGAGACATCGGGATAGCTGTTCAGGAAATCGCCCAGCACTGGGGAAAGATGGGTCACGCCGAAATCTGTGGGAACGGCAATGCGCAAAATACCCGACGGGGCGGATTGCATGGCCGCAACCAGATTATCGGCTTCGCCCGCATCATTGAGCACACGGCGCGCGCGGTCATAATAGGCCAGCCCGATATCCGTGGGGATCACACGGCGGGTGGTGCGCGTCAGCAGCCGCGCGCCCAATCGCGCTTCCAGCGACGAGACATGTTTGGAGACTGCGGATTTTGAAATCCCCATCTTGCGCGCCGCATCGGTGAATCCGCCCTGATCCACAACTGTTGCGAACGCTTCCATCTCGGTCAATCTGTCCATACTGACGTCCTGCACTCTGCCCCCTGATTGGCTTGGAATAGGCAGGAATTGGGGCAAGAATGCGGTCAGCAAAGGTCATCACTGAGACAATCAGTGGCGTTAACCATAAACAGGCGCTTATTTGGCAACAACGGGCAGGGCTTATAGCCCGAAACTGGTAAATGGAATATAGCGCACCCTGCTGCCGGGCTGGATATCGGCGGCGGCATCGGGCAGTTCCACCAGCCCCTCGGCCCAGCTTAGCCCACTAATCCGCCCCGACCCTTCCGAAGCGAACACTTCTGCCCGCCCCTGTGCATCAAGCCGCGCGCGCAGATATTCGCGCCGCCCCGCCTTCTTGCGCTTGGCAAACGCGGCCTCCACAACATAGCCCTGTGGCATGTGCCAGCCGCTTCCGGCCATCAGCGACAAAGCAGGCCGCCCGAAAACCAGCGTACAAACAAGCGCTGCAACCGGGTTGCCGGGCAGGCCCAGCACAGGCACGCCCTGCCAAAGCGCCAGCGCCAGCGGGCGACCGGGCTTCAGCGCAATGCGCCAACTGCTCAGATTTCCCCTGTCGCGCAGCAGCCGCGAGACATGATCTTCATCCCCCGCCGAGGCCCCGCCCGATGTTATCATCACATCGCAAGCCCGTGCGCCCGCATCCAGCGCCGCCGCGATATCCTCTGTCGTGTCAGGCCGATGGCCCAGATCAATCGCCTCATGGCCCCAACGGCGGATCACCTCCAGCAGCATGGGGCGGTTTGCATCATAAATCTGGTGCAATTCGGCAGGGACATCAGGATCGGACAGGATTTCATCACCTGTAGAAAGCACCCCCACCCGCAACCGCGCATGCACAGCCACCCGCCCCACCCCAAGGGCAGAGGCCAGCGCCAGATCAGCAGGTGTCAGGATACGGCCCTGGGGCAGAAACTCTGCACACGCCTGCATATACTCGCCCGCCTTGCGGGTATTGCTGCGGGGCTTTATCGGCCCGTCAAAGGCCACGCGCGCACCATCTGCCGCGCAATCTTCTTCCAGCACCACAGTATCCACCCCTTCGGGCAGAATGGCCCCTGTCAGGATACGAATCGCATGGCCCTGCGGCACGGCCGCGCCATAGGGCTGGCCCGCCGCCGCACGCCCGGCCAGCAGGGGCAGCGTATAGGGGCTATCACCTGTCAGGCTGGCATGGGCAAAGCCGTAGCCATCCACAGCGGAATTGGCGGCAGGCGGGTTGGCACGGCGCGCAATCAGGGGCTGGGCCAGCACGCGCCCGCCTGCATCGCGCACCGCCACCTCTTCCAGCCGCGTCAGCGGGTGCAGCGCGCCCTGCAACCGCGCAAGCGCCTCATCCACCGGAACCCATGCCACGCCTTGCGGCATGGCAAAGCAATCATTGCGCAGGCGCGGCGGCACCAGTTCCAGATCGGGCAAATGCGCCAGCAACCTGTCGCCATGGCCCGCGCCCAGAATCCACCCCTCTTCGCGCAAAAGCGGCGCAGGGGCCGGGGCAGCCATCAGCGCGCCCATATCGGCGCGATGAAAAGCCCGCGCCAGCAAATCCACTTGGGCGGCATCCTTGCAGCCATAGCCTTGGGCGGCTTTCACGGCCGGATCGATCAGCGAGAGGTAGGTTTCCGCCAGCACCACCGGGGTATCCCCCGCCTGCATGGGCCAGACCGACAGCGCCGCGCCAATGTCGCGCCGCAATGCTGCCAGATGCGCTTGCCCCAGCAGGCTTTGCGAGCCGACAGACCCAGTGGTGTAAAGCTTCCACATTGGATGCGCGCCCGCGCAAAGCGCCTCTGTTGCGCGCAGCTCTGCCAGCCCATGGCCCGTGCGCGTTGTGCCCTTGGCGGGCAGGTCGGGCAGGTCATGCCCGTTGGGCCTGCCCCAAAACGGCCCCAGCCCCGGAAAGCGGCGGTTGATCTCTGCGGCCACCGCAAAGCGGTTGTTACGGTTCTGGGCGTCATCCTCTATGCGCGCGGCCAGCCAATCCCAGACGGCCAGCGCCTCGGCCTGCCCTGTCAGATGCTGCGCAAAACCGCGCGGAAAGCCAAAGCCGATGTCGAAACATATCAGCGCCCGTTCGCCTGCCGCCAGCACTGCCGCAATCTCGGCGCGCAAGGCCGCCATCGCCGCCGCGCGTGTGGGCAGGTTTTCCGGCCCGCGCGAACCCGCACCCGCGCGGCCAATCCAGATGCTATCCGCGCCCAGTTTGGGGCTGGAATTGGCCGACCAATCCACCACCAGCACACGGTCAAAGCGGCTCATGCCACCAGCCCCAGATCCCGCAAGATGAAATCGGCAATGGCAGGGGTATCATCCAGATGCAGCACCGGGCAGGCCAGCCCCTCCAGCGCCACATCAGAGGCCACGGCCCGAATGGTGGGATTGCTGCGCGCAAGCACATCGCGGCCAGCCGCCTGCCTATGTGCCTCAACTTTGGGGTGGTCTGCGCGTTTGTAGCCCTCGATCAGCACCAGATCGACAGGGGAAAGCCGCGCCAGCAACTCTGCCAGAGGTGGCTCTGGAACATCGCGCAATTCATGCATCACCGCCCAGCGCCGCGGAGAAGAGAGGATCACTTCGCGCGCACCTGCCGCGCGGTGGCGGTAGGAATCCGTGCCGGGGATGTCTGTATCTGTGTCGTGATGGGCGTGTTTTACGGTCGAGACGCTCAGCCCCCGCCCCACCATCTCTGTCACAAGCCGCTCCATCAGCCCGGTTTTGCCGGTATTCTTCCAGCCCGTCACGCCGTAAATCTTCATGCCTGCCCCACCAGTTGCGCGGCTGTTTCAATATCCTGCGGGGTGTTGATATTGAAGAAGGGATCAAAGGGCAGGGTGTCAAATTCCGCCGTGCCCGCGCCGTGTTTGTCTGTCCAGATCACAACCTTGCGCAAGCCCCCCTCCAGCGCCGCGCGCAAATCGTCGCGCAAAGCCACGGGCCAGAGGCCAAATGTGGGATGGCGCCACAGCTTGCCCCCCTCGCGCGTGGCGGCTAGGGCCAGCCGTGATGGGCCAGCCGCCGCTTGCAGACGCGCCACCAGATCGCGCGGGAAAAAGGGCGTATCGGCGGCGACAGAGACAACGGCCTCTGCCCCCTGTGCTGCGGCCCAATCCATCCCTGCCAGCACGCCTGCCAAGGGGCCGGGAAAATCGGGCAGGCTGTCTGGCAGCACCGGCAGGCCAAATTCAGCAAAGCGCGCAGGCGCGCCATTGGCATTCAGTGCCATGGCGGCCACTTGCGGGGCCAGTCGTTCCAGCACATGATCCAGCAAGCGCCGCCCTGCCACCATGCGCAAGCCCTTGTCGCCGCCCCCCATACGCGTGGCCTGCCCTCCGGCAAGGATTACCCCCAAAGGCGCGCTCATGCCTCTGCCCCTTTGCGGCGGTGCTTGCGCTCTTCATCAGGCACAGTGGCAATATCTGCATCGCGGATAAGCCGATCATCGCCTGACAGGCAAATAAAGCGCTGCCCACGCATGCGGCCAATCAGCGTCAGCCCCACTTGGCGCGCAATCTCTACACCCCAAGCGGTAAACCCGGAACGCGAGGCCAGAACGGGTATCCCCATCTGCGCGGTTTTTATCACCATTTCAGATGTCAGGCGGCCTGTCGTGTATAGGATTTTATTCCCCCCCGAAACGCCATGCTGAAACATATAGCCTGCCACTTTATCCACTGCATTATGACGGCCCACATCCTCCATGTAACACAGCATCTGGTCGCCTTGGCACAGCACTGTGCCATGAATGGCCCCCGCTTCCAGATAAAGCGAAGGGGCCGTATTGATCTGGCGGGCCAGCGCATAGAGCCAGCTTGTGCGCAATTCCGCCTGCGGCAGAACCAGCCCTTCCAGCCCTTCCATCATATCGCCAAAGACAGTGCCCACGGCACAGCCAGAGGTGCGGGGCTTTTTCTTGACCTTCTCTTCATAGCTGGTCTGGCGCGCGGTGCGCACGACCACCACCTCCAGATCCTCGTCATATTCCACCGCCGTGACAGTATCATCGGCCAGCAACATGCCTTGATTGCGCAAAAAACCAATGGCCAGATATTCAGGGTAATCCCCGATTGTCATGGCGGTCACGATTTCCTGCGCATTCAGAAAAATCGTCAAAGGCCGCTCTTCCACCACGCGGATTACCTGCATCTGGCCTGTGTGATCGCGCCCTTCCACAGCACGGGTCAGGCGCGGATGGGCGGGGTCTGGGAAATGGCGGGGGGCTTGGGGCATTGCCATCTAGTCCTGTGGCTTATTTCGGTTTAGATGGCATATAACATTCAGAACAGAAAAGGGCAGGGCCATGTTGGGCTATGTCATGGCACAAGGACGCGGCGCGGCAGACAAGTTGCTGGCCGATCTGGCAGACAACCTTGCCGCGCGGGGCTGGCCGCTGGCAGGCGTGGTGCAACTGAACCTTGAACGCAGGCCCGACAGGCTGTGTGATATGGAATTGCGGGTGCTGGGCCATGACCATATGGTGCGCATCAGTCAGGATCTGGGGCCACAGGCGCGCGGGTGCAGGCTTGATCCCACAGGGCTGGAACATGCGGTCGGGCTGGTGGAAGCCGCGCTGGATACCCGCCCTGCCCTGCTGATCATCAATAAATTCGGCAAATCCGAAGCCGAGGGGCGCGGCTTTCGCGCCGTTATCGGGCGGGCCTTGGCCGAGGATATCCCGGTTCAGACCGCTGTCAGCACAGGCAATCTGGCTGGCTTTGAGGCCTTCAGCGCCGGGCTGGGAACCCCGATTGAACCCGATCGCGCAAGCCTTCTGGCATGGGTGGAAGAAACCTGCGCCGCGCGGCTGGGTTAAGCGGCGGATTTTTTCCACAAGCGGAGCTGTGCCTATCTTGCAACAGCCCGCCCTCCTTCCCACATGAGGATCAAGGCCCACACGGGGATGTGCTGCCGGGCAGGCATCTCTTTCATTCCGGGCGCTTGAGAAGGAGAGACAGATGAACCTAGAGAAATTCACCGAACGGGCGCGCGGCTTTTTGCAGGCCGCCCAGACAATCGCGCTGCGCGAAGACCATCAGCGCCTGACGCCGTCGCATATCCTCAAGGCCCTTTTGGATGATGATCAGGGCATGGCCGCCAATCTGATAAAACGCGCAGGCGGCGCGCCCGACCGTGTGGCGCAAGCCAATGATATCGCGCTGGCCAAGATTGCCAAAGTCTCTGGCGGCGAAGGCCAGATTTATATGGAGCCGCAAAGCGCCAAGGTGATTGATCAGGCCGAACAACTCTCGAAAAAAGCGGGCGACAGCTATGTAACAGTCGAACGGTTGCTGACAGCGCTGGCGCTGGTGAAATCGGATGCCAAAGAGGCGCTGGATGCAGGCGCGGTAACGGCGCAGGCGCTCAATGCGGCAATCAATGATCTGCGCAAGGGGCGCAAGGCCGATAGCGCCTCGGCCGAAGACAGCTATGAGGCGCTGAAGAAATATGCCCGCGATCTGACAGAGGCCGCGCGCGAGGGCAAGATTGACCCGATCATTGGCCGGGATGAAGAAATCCGCCGCGCCATGCAGGTGTTGTCGCGCCGCACCAAGAATAACCCGGTGCTGATTGGCGAACCCGGTGTGGGCAAAACCGCCATTGCCGAAGGGCTGGCGCTGCGCATCATCAATGGCGATGTGCCCGAATCCCTGCGCGACAAACGCCTGATGGCGCTGGATATGGGCGCGCTGATTGCTGGCGCGAAATACCGGGGCGAATTTGAAGAGCGCCTGAAATCCATCCTCTCCGAAGTCACCTCTGCCGATGGCGAGATCATCCTCTTTATTGATGAGATGCACACGCTGGTCGGGGCGGGCAAATCCGAGGGCGCGATGGATGCCGCGAACCTGATCAAACCCGCCCTTGCGCGGGGGGAGTTGCATTGCGTGGGCGCAACAACGCTGGATGAATATCGCAAGCATGTGGAAAAGGACGCAGCCCTTGCCCGCCGCTTCCAGCCTGTGATGGTGCTGGAACCAACTGTAGAAGACACCATTTCCATTTTGCGCGGGATCAAGGAAAAATACGAGCTGCACCACGGCGTGCGCATTTCCGATTCCGCGCTCGTTGCTGCGGCCACCCTGTCGCACCGCTATATCACGGATCGTTTCCTGCCCGACAAGGCGATTGACCTGATGGACGAAGCCGCCAGCCGTCTGCGTATGGAAGTGGACAGCTAGCCCGAAGAACTCGACGCGCTTGACCGTGACATCCTGCAAAAGCAGATCGAGGCAGAGGCGCTGAAGAAAGAAGATGACGCCGCCTCCATCGACAGGCTGGCCACGTTGGAACGCGAATTGTCCGACCTGCAACAGCGCAGCGCGGAAATGACCGCCACATGGCAAAATGAGCGCGACAAGCTGGAAGAGGCGCGCAAGATCAAAGAAGATCTGGATCGCGCCCGGATTGATCTGGAAACTGCCAAGCGCAATGGCGATTTCGCCAATGCTGGCCGCTTGCAATATGGTGAAATTCCTGAACTGGAGCGCAAACTGGTTGCGGCAGAAGCGCGCGAGGCCGAAAAAATGGTCGCAGACGCCGTGCGCCCTGAACAGATTGCCGAAGTGGTGGAACGCTGGACAGGGATTCCCACCTCCAAAATGCTGGAAGGTGAACGCGACAAGCTTTTGCGCATGGAAGACGAGTTGCACAAACGCGTTGTCGGGCAGGATGAGGCCATCCGCGCCGTGGCCAATGCCGTGCGCCGCGCACGCGCCGGGCTGAATGACGAAAACCGCCCGCTGGGCAGTTTCCTGTTCCTTGGGCCAACGGGTGTGGGCAAAACCGAACTGACAAAGGCGGTGGCGCAATATCTGTTTGATGATGATCAGGCCATGGTACGGATTGATATGTCTGAATTCATGGAGAAACATTCTGTCGCGCGTCTGATTGGTGCCCCTCCGGGCTATGTAGGCTATGAGGAAGGCGGCGTTCTGACAGAGGCCGTGCGCCGCAGGCCCTATCAGGTGGTCTTGTTTGACGAGGGGGAAAAAGCCCATCCCGAAGTTTTCAACGTGCTGTTGCAGGTGCTTGATGACGGGGTGCTGACCGACGGGCATGGCCGCACGGTGGATTTCAAGCAAACGCTGATCATCCTGACCTCGAACCTTGGC
The DNA here is from genome assembly GCA_022565265.1 of Roseinatronobacter sp. GTDB lineage: Bacteria > Pseudomonadota > Alphaproteobacteria > Rhodobacterales > Rhodobacteraceae > Roseinatronobacter. Next base: position 26,530 of record JAIUNA010000009.1, read on the forward strand.
TCGCAAGCGCTGTCGCAACTGCCCGAAGGCAGCGACGGCACACAGGCGCGCGAACAGGTGATGGACGCTGTGCGC